>DATMUT010000262.1:0-13814 GCA_035563755.1 Novosphingobium sp. | reverse complement strand
CGCTCTCGGCGGCGATCTCGATTGGCTCTGGCGGACCCTTCGGCGCCGAGGGCCCGATCATCATGACCGCCGGCTCCTTCGGGTCGATGTGCGCGCAGTTTTTCCATCTCACGAGCGCCGAGCGCAAGACACTGCTCGTCGCCGGCGCCGCCTCGGGCATGACGGCGATCTTCGGCACGCCGCTCGCGGCAGTACTGCTGGCGGTCGAGGTGCTGCTGTTCGAATGGAAGCCGCGCAGCTTCGTGCCAATGACGATCGCTGTGCTGATGGCCTGCGCCTTGCGTCCGGCATGGATCGGCGCGGGGCCGATGTTCCCGACAGCGCTGGTCGTGCCCGGCGGGGCCTGGCCTTTGGCCGCGGCGCTGGGGCTGGGCGTGCTGACCGGGGCGCAGGCCGGACTGCTCTCGGCATTGCTCTATCGCATCGAGGACCTGTTCCACCGCCTGCCGCTCCACTGGATGTGGTGGCCCGCGATCGGTGGGCTGGTGGTGGGCCTTGGCGCGCTGGTCGATCCGCGCGTGCTGGGCGCGGGCTATGGCAATATCCAGACGCTGCTCGACGGCGCCATGAGCGCGCGCGCGATGGCACTGTTGCTGGCGGTCAAGGCCTGCGTGTGGCTGGTGGCGCTGGGCTCGGGCACCTCGGGGGGCGTGCTGGCGCCGTTGCTGATGCTGGGCGGGGCGCTGGGGGCGCTGGCCGGACTGGTGCTGCCGGGCGGGGTGGGGGTCTGGGCGATGCTGGGCATGGCCGGGATCATGAGCGGCGCCATGCGCGCGCCGCTAACCGGGGCGCTGTTCGCCGCCGAACTGACAGGGCACCTCGACGCCCTGCCCCTGACGCTGGCAGCGGCGGTGGGCGCGCATGCCATAAGCGTCCTCCTCATGCCGCGCTCGATCCTCACCGAGAAGATCGCGCGGCGCGGGCGGCATGTGCTGCAGGAATATGCGGTCGATCCGCTCGATCTGGTGCAAGCGGCGGCGATCATGACGCCCGCGCCGCAAACGCTGCCCGGCACGATGCCTCTGGCCGATGCGGCCGCGTTCTTCGCCGTATCGGCGCGGCACCGCAGCTATCCGGTGGTCGATGCCTCTGGGCGACTGTTGGGGCTGGTCTCGAGGAACGACGCCTTGACATTCGATCTTGAGGGGACCGAGACGGGGAGCACGCTTGCCGAGACGCTGTCCGACGCGTCGCAGCCTTGCGTCACGCCTGATACCCCCGCCGCGCTCATCGCCGACCTGATCGTGCAGAGCGGCATCGGTCGCATCCCGGTCATCGCGCCCGGGAGCGGCGCGGTGATCGGCATCGTCACACGCCAGGATCTGCTGAAAGTGCACAGCCGCATCCGCGCCGAGGAGGCCCGCGCACATCAGCGCGGAAACCGACGCCCGAAGCGCCGACACCTCGCCACGCACGACACGGCATAGGATATTTTCGGGCGATAAACCCTGCGCGCGGAGCAGACCCTCGCGCAGGATCGGCGCGGTCGATGTCGAGCGCGGCGCCATGTGGTTCGGCAATCTGCCGGCAGCGAAATGCTGCCAGCAGATACCGATCAGGGCTACAGGGCCGTCGTTTCGCTGCTCACCAGTTCCTGCCCCTTCTGGCTCAGCAACATGCCTATGAGCGCCGCCAATGGCCCGCCATTGGCGCTCTCCGCGCCATCATGCCCTGTGCTGATCTGGATGCGGGGCACAATATCCACGCCAGACTTCTCCAGCGCCTCGGCCAGACGCTCGACGATCTGGCGCGTCAACTGGTTCTGCGCGCCGCCCGATGCCTCGGCCTGCTTGGCAATGGTTTCCGCCATGGCCAGACCGGTCTTGGTGATGCGCTCGGCATCGGCTGCGGCAAGCGCGACCATCTTGGCTGCCTCACCTTCGCCCAGAATGCGCACGCGCTCACCCTCAGCCCTGGCCAGCGTGCGAGTCTGTTCGGCCTGTTGGGTGGCCTGACGCAAGGCCGCCTTGCCTTCGTTCTCCTTGACGATGATCGAGAGTTCGGACTGGGTGATCGCGGTCTGCTGGTTGGCCTTTGCCTCGGCCTCGCGCAGGGCCTTCTCGCTCTCGGCCGCGATGCGCTGCTTTTCATAGGTCGTCACGCGTTCCTCGGCGACCTGCCGCTCGCGCAATTGCTGGAGCACCTTCTCGATTTGGTCATTGCCGCCCGTGGCGCGCGGCGTGCCAATCAGCACTTCCTGCAATTCAAGGTTATAGGCGGTGAACTTGGCTCGCATTTCCTCGCCCGCCTGCTGCTGGATGTCGCTACGCTCCTGCAGCAGTTCGATCAGCGTGCGCTTCTGGGCGATATTCTTGAAATAGGCCGAGACCATCGGGTCCAGCGTCTGTTCGACCAGGCGCTTGATATCGCCAAAACGCTGCACCACCAGAGGCGCCTTGCGATAGTCGATATGCACCACGACCGAGAGCGGCAGCGTCGGCTCGAAGGCGTCACGGGTAATCAGCGAGACTTCCGAGAGGTTCTCGTCAAACTTGTGCTGCCCCACCGTATCGCTTTCCCATTTCAGGATGAAATTGGTGGTGGGCACGATCAGGATCTTGCCGGCATAGGTGTTGAAGGCATATTTGCCGGGCAGCAGCGGCTCGCTCCACACGCCGCGCGACCCCCGGGCAACCAGTTCGCCGTGGCGGTAATCTTCGCCGGAAGTGTCGGCAGTGTCATTGCCGGTATAGCTGATAACCACACCGACATGGCCCACCTCGATCACCGTCTTGGCAACCATCTCGACCGTGGCGAACAGGCGGTTGATGTAATAACTGCCCTCGACCAGCACCTGCAGCTGCCGGCCGCGACGCCCGCCTGCCGCGATGAATTTTTCCGGGTCCTGAAAGCTGTTGTGAAAATGGGCTGCATCGCCCTGGTCGATGCCAACCTCGGGCGCGATAATGTGGTCGGCAGAAAGGGCCGGGCCGTCATGCACGGTCACGATGCCGATCTGGTCCGAGCTATCCTTGATAACCACGGCCTCGAAACCGCTGCGGCCGGTAATCACGTTCTGCATCTGGCTGAACAATTCGCCGTCGTTGCTGTTCAACATCAGGCCATAAATCTGATCGCGCGTGATGATGACGAATTGCGCGGTGTTGATGGCATAGGTGCCCTCGCGCAGGATGGCGCGTTGCGGCCCCTTTTGACCGCCATTCGACAGGAAAGCCCGCACGTCGAGGAAATCTGCGGTGGCGGCATTGCTGGCCAGCGTTTGCGTTGGGCCAAGCGGGGCGCCATCGCGGGCAAAGACATAGCCGATCTGGCCCTGCGGAATGGTCACCAGCGACTGGCTGTGCACGCGATACTGAAAGGGGAAGAAAAAGTGGTAGCCGCCGCGCAGCACTTCGGGCTGAAAGCCCGCCTCACCGCGAAGGGCGATCAGGCCATCATGGATCGAACCGGCCCCGCTCCACAGCCTTTCAACGATGGCAACACGGTTGTTGCCAACATAGCGCACGCAGCGCGAGGCCATAAAGAGAACGACAAACAGCACCAACAGACCGGCGCAAGCGCCGATCAAGCTCATATTGTGCATGGGGGATGACATCCTGTGGTGTCTTTTCAGAAGGCCGCAAAGTTGCGGCCAACTTCTTATTTACGAGCATACGCAATGGCATGCCAGAAAAATCGGAAAGTGATAAAGTATCATTTGTCCGATTTAGCCGCCATACTTGCAGGCAATTACCGCCAGGCGGGCTTGACCGCCTCGAACGACGGCTTTCGGGAATGCAAGACATTCACCCCAGGTCACTTGAACCACCGGCCTAATCGACAACGCCAGTGCATCAAGTCAGTACATTGTCGGATCGCGTGCACATTTCATGTCAACTCCCTCGCAGCCCCCGCAAAAGGGTCTGGCGAGCATGCGCCACCCGCGGGTTGCGCAAGGCCGTCGGCAGCCAGGCCAGCGAATAGGGATTGGTTAGCACAGGATTGGTGGCAGCGATGACCGCAAGGCTGCCCTCTGCCAGTTCCTTGCGGCACAGGTAGTCAGGCAGGACCGACCAGCCCAGGCCCGCATTCAGCATCTGTCGCAAGACGCGAAAATCAGGACTGGTCACGGCCGGAGATATGTCGAAATGCCCCAGCCGCTGGTGGCGCAGCCAGTTGCTGATAAGTGGCCGGTCCAGATTATAAGCCATCATCGGCGCGCTTTTCAGCCCTTCCTCCAGCGAGGAAGCGGCGCAGATGCGCGCAGCAACATGCGGCGCGGCAACGGCATGTATCGGCTCATCGCGGATGATTTCGCTGTGCAGGCGCGTATCGATTATCGGATAGGCCGAAATCCCCAGATCAAAGTGGCCCTCCAGCAACATCTGCTGCACCAGATCGCGTTGCGCTGGCTGCATCCGCACCCGCATGCCCGCGGCGATCAGCGCGGGCAGGTGCCCCACGACCTCCTCCGCCATGAAATCGGCATGACCGATGATGCGGATAACCCCCGCCAGATCTGCGGACCGCGCGCGCGCCTTGCCCATCGCCTCCTCTGCCCGGTCGAGCAGATCCCCCAAATCCTGGGCCAGATCTTCTGCCACCATGGTGGGTTCCACCCCGCGCGACTGGCGTTCGAACAGGCTGTGCCCGATGGCCACCTCAAGCCCGGCAATATGCTGCGACACGTTGGATTGCGTGAGGTTGAGGCTGCGCGCCGCACCCGAAATCGAGCGCAGGCGATAGACTTCAACAAAGGTGCGCAGGCGGGCAAGGGACATTCGCAAGGCTCCATCAGATTTCTGATGGCTGCGTGTAATGGCCTTGTGAGTCAAGTGCGGCGGCGACGGCTAGAAGGAGGGCAACGGAAACACATCCCATTGCCAAGGAATTCTCCATGCTGACCAAGACCCTCTATTCCACTGCCGCCAGCGCATCGGGTGGCCGCGATGGCCGCGTCCGCACAGCAGACGGCTCGCTCAATGTCTGGCTGGACATGCCGCTGGAACTGGGTGGTCGCGGCCACGGCAACAACCCCGAGCAGCTGTTTGCCGCGGGCTATTCGGCCTGTTTCCTCTCGGCGATGAAAAGCGTTGCGGGGTCGCTGGACATGAAGGTGCCGGCCGAAACCACGGTCACCGCAACTGTGGGCATCGGCCCGCTGGCCACGAAGGGCTTTGGCCTGTCCATTGCACTGAGCGTCGATCTGCCCGGCCTGGAGCGCGCCGCCGCCCAGCGCCTGATCGAGGCCGCCCACGAGGTCTGCCCCTATTCCAACGCCGTGCGCGGCAACATCGACGTCGCCCTGACGCTGGCCTGACGCTGGCCTGACACCGATTTTGCGAGACCGATCATGACCGACCATGCCGACGATCTGAAAAACATTCTTCGCGCCATGAAGCAGGCCCATCTGGCGGCTGGCCCGGCTGATGCCGCGCTGCGACGCGATCGCCTGCAACGCGCCGCCCGCCTTATCATCGACCATCGCGACAAACTGGTGCGCGCCATCAGCCAGGATTTTGGCAACCGGGCAGCTTACCACACGCTGGCCGCCGACATCGCAACCACGGCAGCAGGATTGCAGCACAGTGCCGCCCATGTCGAACACTGGATGAAGCGCGAAAACGCCGATGTCAGCGATCCGGCGATGGCCGCCTGGATCGAGCCGCAACCTCTGGGCGTGGTGGGCATCGTCAGCCCCTGGAATTTTCCCATCAACCTGGCCTTTGCCCCGCTGGCCGGCGTGTTCGCAGCGGGCAACACGGCGCTTATCAAGCCATCGGAATTCACACCGCGCACGTCTGACCTGATCGCCCGCCTCGTGGGTGACGCCTTTGATGCCGATGAGTTGGGCGTGGTGATCGGCGGGCCAGATGTGGCGCAGGCGTTCACGGCCCTGCCCTTTGATCACCTGGTCTTTACGGGCAGCACCTCGGTGGGCCGCCATGTGATGCGCGCGGCAGCGGAGAATCTGGTGCCCGTCACGCTGGAGCTGGGCGGGAAATGTCCGGTGGTGGTCGACGATGGATTTGACATCACGACGGCGGCCGAACGCACATTGACGGTCAAGACCTTCAACGCGGGGCAAATCTGCCTTTCGCCCGATTATGTGATGCTGCCGGCCCATGCTGTTGACGGCTTCGTGGCGGCGGCTCGCGCTTTCATGGCGCGCGCTTTCCCACGGATTCAGGACAATGACGATTACACCTCGGTCATTGCGCCGCGCCATTTCGACCGGCTGCTTGACCTGATCGCCGATGCGCAGGCCAAGGGTGCGACCATCGTGCCGCTCAATCCCACGGGCGAACCTGTGCATGATGCCGCCACGCGCAAAATCGCGCCGGTGCTGATCCTGAATGCCACAGAGGGTATGAAGGTGATGCAGGAGGAGATCTTTGGGCCGCTGCTGCCCATCCTTGCGGTCGACAGTGTGGACCAAGCCATCGCGCGCATCAACGCGCATGATCGGCCACTGGCCGCCTATCTGTTCAGTGACCGCGAAACACAGCAAAAGCGGTTTGCGGCCTCAATCACCTCGGGCGCGCTGGTTATCAACGACATCATGACGCATGCCTCCATCGAAAGCCTGCCCTTTGGCGGCGTGGGGGCCTCGGACATCGGCGCCTATCACGGTGTGCATGGCTTCCGCCGGTTCAGCCATTTCCGCCCCACGGTGCGCCAATCCGCCCAAGGGCTGAGCGGGCAGCGATTGCGCGCGCCCTATGCTGAAAAGCAGCTCGCGCTGGAAACCATGCTGAGCGCGAAGAATTGACTTTTTGATCATGCAGGCTGCCCCTGCAGCGAACAAACCGCAGGGCAACTCAGGAGAACACACATGAAGATACTGATGGTGCTGACCAGCCATGACGCGCTGGGCAATACGGGCAAGAAGACCGGCTTCTGGCTGGAGGAATTTGCCGCCCCCTATTATACTTTCCTCGACGCCGGGGCCGACATCACCGTTGCCTCTCCCGCCGGTGGCCAGCCCCCGCTCGATCCCAAGAGTGACCTGCCAGACTTTCAGACAGAACTGACCCGCCGCTTCAAGGCAGATCCGGCAGCGCAGGCGGTACTGGCCAACACAGTCAAGCTCGAAACGGTCAGCCATGAAGACTTTGACACCGCGTTCTATCCCGGCGGCCACGGCCCGCTATGGGATCTGGCCGAAAGCCCGGTATCGATAGGCCTGATCGAAAGCTTTGAACGCGCAGGCAAGCCCATCGGTTTCGTTTGCCACGCGCCGGGCGTGCTAAAGAACGTCAAGGCCGCCAATGGCGATCCGCTGGTCAAGGGGCGCAATGTCACCGGCTTCACCAACGGCGAGGAAGCCGCCGTCGAGCTGACCGATATCGTGCCTTTCCTGATCGAAGACGAATTCATCGCGCAAGGCGCCCATTACAGCAAGGGCCCCGATTGGGCGCCCTACATCCAGATCGACGGCCAGCTGGTCACCGGTCAGAACCCGGCCAGCAGCGAGGATGTCGCCAAGGCTCTCATCTCGAAGATGGCATGACAAGCGCCCGTCGCCTGCCCTGCCCGGGCGGCGATGGGCAGCTCTCAGCCGCTATAGGCGGCGGGCCGACCGTGAGAGCCTGCTCCTCACCCAAGCGGGCGCTCACAGGAATGGCGAAATGAGCATGAGAGGCAAAAATGGAGGCCCGAGCCGGAATATAACTCCAGACCAGCCGTGACGAATGGTGACCACGAAACTACCGATATATCGTCATTTCTGTCTTATGCTGTCCGTTGACGACCAGCCGCAACCAGCCTATTGTTTGGTAACGGATAGGGTAACAGACAATGGGCAAGCTCACTGCGATCAAGGTCAAGAACGCCAAGCCCGGCAAGGGTACGGACGGCAAGCCGACCAATGCCCGCATATCGGACGGCGAGGGCCTGAGCCTGCTTGTGAAGCCGAGCGGGGCCAAGGTGTGGGTGCTGCGGGTGCAGGTAGATAAGCGCAGCCGCGACATCGGCTTGGGTAGCGTCGATCTGGACCGGATCGACCGCAAGGTGTTCGGCGATGACCGGCTGGACGAAACGCCGATCATGTTGCGCAAGTCCCTGAGCCTGGACGAGGCCCGCGACAAGGCGCGCGCGCTGCGCAAGCTCGCCAAAGCAGGCGCCGACCCGGTGCTGGAGCGTGATCGGCAGCGCACGATAGTTCCGACCTTTGCCGAAGCCGTCACCGCCACGCATGACGCGCTCAAATCCGGATGGAATGATAAGACCGCCAAGGCTTTCCTTGCCTCGCTCGAATATCACGCGGTGCCCAAGTTGGGCGCGCTTCGGGTTGATGCCATCGGGGCGAACGAGATCGTTCTGGCGCTCGCTCCGATCTGGACTGACAAGGCGGTGACCGCGAGCAAGGTGCGTCACCGGATCGGGATGGTTCTCGCGTTTGCCAAGTCGCGGGGTTGGCGGTCAGAGGCCCCGCCTGACGCGCGCGAAATGCGCTCCGGTCTGCCCAAGCAATCCGCTGGCGGGCATTTTGAAGCGATGCCTTATGCCGAGGTTCCGACCTTCGTTGCTGGCGAGTTAGGCAGGGAATTGGGGGCCAGCCGCGCCGCGATGCTGTTCGCCGTCCTGACCGCTTCCCGTTCGGGCGCGGTGCGCAAGGCGACGTGGGAGCAAATCGACCTTGAGGCGCGGGAATGGCGATGCCCCGCCGACATTATGAAAAAGCAGCGCGCCCATGACGTGGCACTGTCGAACGCGGCGATTGCCTTGCTGGAGCAATACACGCCGAAGGAATTGCGCGCGGGCCTGATCTTTCGCGGGGTTCGCGGCGGGCCGCTGTCTGACATGTCGCTGACCAAGGTGTTGCGGCAGGCGAAGCGCGGCGAGACGCTGCACGGTTTTCGATCCAGCTTCCGCGACTGGGCCGCAGAACGTATGCCACACATCCCGTTCATGGTGGCGCAGATGGCCCTGTCTCACGCCGTGGGCAGCGCAACCGACCGTGCATATCTGCGCACCGATATGCTGGAGATGCGCCGCGCGCTCATGGAAGCATGGGGGCAATTCGTTGCGCCGTCGCTGTCCGGTGACGTGGGCAATGTGGTGCCGATACACAAGGCTTCCTGAGAGTAACCCCGCAAGCCAACGAGGATCGGCGGAGCCTTGTTCTGCCTAGGCCCGTATGATACACGATAGGAGCGCCGCAGTTGCAGCGCCCCAACCGGATTGGGTCACCGGGCTTCATCAACCAACGCTTTGAGCATGGTTTGCATGGCAGCCCGAGGGTAATTATTTCTTCGGCATATGCGGAACGGCTCGGCGTGACCGAGGGCTTCACCGTGTCCAATTCCACAAATGCACAACCCGCCGTCGCAAAAGTCGGCTACAGCATCCGCGAGGCTTGTCAGGCTTCGAGCCTGAGCAAAAGCACCATTTACAACCACATTGCGGCTGGCCGACTTCGCGCTGTCCGCGTCGGGGGGCGCACCATCATTCCGGCGGGGGCGCTGCACGACTTGATCGCGGGGGCATGATCCATGGCCCCGACATGCAAAACCCCGGCGGGCAAGGCCGGGGCTTCGCGCGATAGCTTCGACGGGCGTTCGCACGATCTCTTTACCGCTGCCGCCGAATATCGGCAATCCCCCCGCCACCGCTATCCGACCGCGCCCGGCTCCAAAGGTCACGGGGTTACCCGTTCCACTTCACAGGCCGCTGCGGCAGCAATTGCGCCGCGCGTCAGTCACCTTCGCCGCGTTGCTCTGGACGCGCTGGCACGGCTTGGCACGGCGACTGCGGTTGAACTGGTGGACGCGACTGGCCTTACCCGCGAGGCAATCCAGCCCCGCTTGAGCGAATTGCGCAATCTGGGCTTGGCTGCACCGACTGGCGAACGCCGCGCCAATCCCTCCGGCAAGAGCGCCGCTGTGCTGACCGTGACCGATGCGGGCAAAGCCGCTATCGCGTGTGCGGGCGGGTGCGGCGATGGCTAAACGGCGCAGCAAGAACACCTTCGCGAACGGGCGGAATAAGACCGCCCCGTTCCTGATGCTTCCACAATGGGTTTATGACCGCATGGCAGCCCACCATTTGCCTGTCGGTGCGCGTGCGTTGCTCTTCGAGTTGATCCGGCGGTACGACGGCAACAACAATGGGAAAATCGGACTTGGGCAGCGCGACGCCGCCGATGCGCTCGGTGTGAACAAGGACACAGCGGCGGGCTATTTCCGGGCCTTGCAGGATGCGGGTTTCATCGTTTGCACCCAACCGGGCGGCTTCAACATGAAAGACCCGACATCGCGGCGCGCGAGTGAATGGCGGCTCACTTGGGAATGGTGCGGTGACCGCGCCCCAACCAAGGACTTTTTGAACCCGCCTTCGCAAAAAACTACGGTCCGGAAAAACCGGACAATAGGTCCGAAAATCCCGGACAATGACGCCAAAAATAAGCCGCATCGTCCGAAAAACCCTGACCAGTTGGGGCAAATCCCGGCTTCTGTAGGTCCGAAAAACCCGGACACATATACATCTAGCCATAGGCAGGGCGAAGCAGCGCAGAATTTGAGGTAACGAACAATGGGCAAGTTGAGCCGCGACAAGGGCGCTGCGTTCGAGCGCGAGATTGTGAACGCCGCGAAAGCAATGAACCTGAAGGCCGAGCGGGTGCCGCTGTCTGGCGCGACCAGTTACGCCAAGGGCGATGTGGAAATAATGCCGGGCTTCGGTTCGATGCCGTGGACATTCGAGGCCAAACGCCGCCGTGAACTGCCCGGCTGGTTGCTTGAAGCCCTTGGGGACAATGCGGGCGTGATCCTGCGCGCGGATCGTCATGACGCCGTGGCTGTGCTGCCGCTCAAAACTCTCTTGGGGTTGCTGCAATGACCCAGCCGGAAAATATCGGGCGAAATTCGGATGGCACCTTTGCCCCCGGCAACACATTGGGCGGCAAAACGCTAGGTGCGCGTCACCGGGTCACGCGGGCCGTTGAAGCCATGCTTGAAGGGCAGCACGCAGCCCTTACGCAAGTTGCCATTAAGAAGGCGTTGGACGGCGATACAATCGCCTTGCGGCTGTGCCTGGATCGACTGGCACCTGTCCGGAAGGATGCGCCGATCGTTCTGGCGCTGCCAACCGTCCGCTCGGCTGCCGATGTTGTTGAGGCGTCGGCTATGGTTTTGGAGGCTGTCGCGTCGGGCGAGATCACCCCGGATGACGGCGCGCGCGTCATGGCGCTGTTGTCTGCGCATCGGGCCATCATTGAAACGCAGGATCACGAACGCCGGATTGCCGCGCTGGAAGCATTCGGCGCGAAATAGGAGAATTGATATGTCGCGTCTCAATGGGCGGATAGCCCGGCTGGAAAAGGCCAATGCCCCCAAACCAAAGTTTCGGGTTGTCGTTTATGAAAAAGGGAAGCCGGAAACCGCGCGCTTGCCTGACGGCGAAACCGAGGCGGTGGGGGATTTCACCGTGTTCGTCGCCAGCGATGTCGCGGCTGTGGGATGAACAGGCTGTGCGAGCTAGCGGCTGGCAATGCGCTCGATCATTTCGCGTAATTCGGCCCAACGCTCATCGGCTTGGCGGCGCTCATAAATCCAGATGAACGCCATTGCGGACAAAATACCGAATGCGTCGCGGTGTTCGCCTTCGCCAATGTGAGAGGCCAGCCAGCCGCCGAGTTGATAGCTGCCCGCCAGCAAGAGCATACACGCCAGCCAGCCGATCACGCCTGCGATAAGTTCGCCACCGAGTTCGCTGGCAACATCATGGATTTTTCGCATGGAGGCGGTAGCTTATTTCGATGGCTGCGCGGCGCAGTATCCCTGCACCTGTTTTGCCAGTTCAATATCCCCGGCTTGCAATGCCGCTGATTGCGCTCCCTGACAGTCCCCACTCGCGAGGCGGCGGCCAACATACTGGCGCAGGCGCTGCGATTGTTCGGCATAAGCGCGTGCCTGCGCCTGTTGCTGCATCTGCTGTTGCGCGCGTTGGGCGTCCAGTTGGGCTTCCCGCTGTCGTGCAAGCCAGGCCGGATCGTTGATGTTGCCCGCTTGCAGGATGATATTGGGGTCAAGTTGCGTTTGCGGTTGGCCTTGGTTGCAGGTCCAGATTTGCCCGATCCACTTGCAATTCGTGGCCTGCGCATAGGCTGAGGGCACGGCCAACAAGGCCGAGGCAAGTGCAGCAATCGCCGCCGTTTTCATAAGCATTCCCCGTGTTGCCCGGTTGGTGCCGGGTAGTTGAACACGCGGACACAGGGAACGCGCCTCCCGTATTCACGCGGAGGCGCTGTTATATTTCGGGAGCTACCCGACTCATCGGGGCTCCTGTGTCAGCGCATTGCGCATCGCTGGCGGTGTTCAAGCCGGTCAGCGACGAATGCCCTATGGCATGGAATAGCCGTTTTGGCGAGAGGGTTGCTCATGGGGCAGGGCTACGGTTGCGACGGCGCTATGCGCCGCCGCCGCTTCCGGCAACACGGTGAGTTTTGTCAGCGGGTCCGCGAGAAAAGCTAGGCGCGTTTGGATCGGCCAGTGCCCGGCGTCACAGGCACGCGCGACCAATGCCATTTCCGGCACGCGATTGGGTAATGGGTTTGGTAACGAGGCGCGCAGCATTCCGCTTATGCGGTTGATTTTATTTGAAAATATCAGAGAAGGATGGAGGCCCGAGCCGGAATCGAACCGGCGTATACGGATTTGCAGTCCGCTGCGTCACCACTCCGCCATCGGGCCAGAAATGCAGATTTGCGTGGTCGCGCGGCCCTAGCGGCATCCATTTCAGAATACAAGCCGATTCATGTCACAATTTGCCCCGCCGCCGATCTGGGGTTGGCGGATCGCGATATGTTGGTATACCAAGCTGATCCCGGCCTTGGCAAAAGGGGCGAAAGGGCACATGTGGGCGTTGACGTCCCCGGCCCGTATTTTGTAAGCAATGCAAACAAAATACGGTTCCGCTCGATCTGAACCTTTTAGGAGAGCCTTTCATGAAGACCCGCGCCGCGGTGGCGTTCGCGCCCAAGCAGCCCCTCGAGATAGTGGAGCTTGACCTTGAAGGCCCGAAGGCGGGCGAGGTATTGGTCGAGATCATGGCGACGGGCGTGTGTCACACCGACGCCTATACGCTCGACGGATTTGACAGCGAGGGGATTTTCCCGAGCGTTCTGGGCCACGAGGGCGCAGGGATCGTGCGCGAGGTCGGGCCGGGCGTCACCAGCGTCAAGCCGGGCGACCATGTGATCCCGCTCTACACGCCCGAGTGCCGCCAGTGCAAAAGCTGCCTCTCGGGCAAGACCAACCTGTGCACCGCGATCCGCGCAACGCAGGGCAAGGGGCTGATGCCCGACGGCACGACGCGGTTCAGCTACAAGGGCCAGAGCGTGTTCCACTACATGGGCTGCTCGACCTTCAGCAACTTCACCGTCCTGCCCGAAATCGCGCTGGCCAAGATCCGCGAGGACGCGCCGTTCCAGTCGAGCTGCTACATCGGCTGCGGCGTGACGACGGGCGTGGGCGCGGTCATCAACACCGCCAAGGTGCAGGTGGGCGACAATGTGGTGGTGTTTGGCCTGGGCGGCATTGGTCTCAACGTCATTCAGGGCGCGCGGCTTGCGGGCGCGAACAAGATCATCGGCGTTGATCTGAACCCCGACCGCGAGGAATGGGGCCGCCGTTTTGGCATGACCGACTTCCTGAACACGAAAGGCATGAGCCGCGAGGAGATCGTGGCGGCCATCGTGGTGATGACCGATGGCGGCGCGGACTACACCTTCGACGCGACGGGCAACACCGAAGTGATGCGCACCGCTTTGGAAGCCTGCCACCGCGGCTGGGGCACCAGCATCATCATCGGCGTGGCCGAGGCGGGCAAGGAAATCAGCACCCGCCCGTTCCAGCTCGTCACGGGCCGCA
>DATMUT010000261.1:0-2678 GCA_035563755.1 Novosphingobium sp. | reverse complement strand
AAATCAGGCCGACTTGCGTAAATCGCTATCCGCGCTGGTGCGCCAACGCGCCGATCAGGGGCTGGCCAGCCAATTCGACGCCAACCGGGCCGATGCCGCCCATGCCGCAGCGCAGGCCACCCTGCCCCCGCTGCGCCAGGCGATCGCGGTCGATCTCGACCGTCTTGGCGTGCTGACCGGCGACCGGACGTGGCCGGACCAGCTGCGCGCGGCCGCGCCATTGCCGACGGGCTTTGCTCCCGCGCTGGATGCCGACCCTGCCGCGCTGATGCGCCGCCGCCCCGATCTTGCCGCGGCAGAGGCACGGGCCGCTGCCGCCGAGGCACGTGTCGGCGTGGTGAAGGCCGAATATTATCCGCATCTGTCGCTGGGCGGACTGGCGGGGGTGGTCACGGTGGGCGGCCTGTCGCTGGCATCGGGCGACGCGGTCACGGCCAGCGGCGGGGCGGCCCTGCGCTGGCGGCTGTTCGATTTTGGGCGGATCGATGCGGAACTGGCTGCCGCGCGCGGGGCCAGGCGCGAGGCTCTGGCGCAATGGCGCGAGGCCGCGCTCGTGGCCAGCGCCGAGGTCGGCGATGCCATCGCCGCGCTGGCGGAAGGCGCGCGTGAGGAAGCCGCACTGGCGCAACAGGTTGCCCTGTTGACCCGCGCGCGCGATCAGGCGCGCGATGCCTATGCGCAAGGCGCGGTGTCGCTGATCGACGTGCTGGATGCCGACCGCAACCTGCTCGAGGCCAGCGACCGGTTGACCCAATCGCGCGAAGCCCTTGCGCGCGCCAGCGTGGCGGCTGTACGGGCGATGGGCGGCGGCTTTGAAAAGCAGGTTTGACGGGGCGCAGGAGAAGACACGACATGGCTGACAAAAGCGCTCACAAGGCCCGCGTGCGCGATCGCATCCTCGACGAGGCCGCCGCCGCGCTGCGCGCAGGAGGTACCGAGGGGCTGAGCGTTGCCAATCTGATGAAGCGGGCGGGCCTGACCCATGGCGGATTCTACGCCCATTTCGAAAACCGGGACGATCTGGTCGCCCATGCTGTCGATCGCATGTTTCAGGACAGCAGGACCATGGTTCAGCGCTATCTGGGCGAAACGGACGATCTGGAGGGGCTGATCGACTACTATCTTTCGGAACAGGCCATGCGGCGCCATGACCGTGGTTGCCCGCTGCCCTGGCTCGCAGGAGAAGCCCCGCGTATGCCCGAGGCGGCGCGCGCGCGCTTCAAGCTGGGAATTGCCTCGATGGAACGGGCCATCAGCGAGGCGCTCGTGCGTCAGGGTCGTGAACAGGCCGAAGCAGACCTCTTGGGGACTTCACTTGTGGCGGAAATGGTTGGGGCCATGGCGCTGGCACGTGCCTATGGAGACGATCAGAGGGCAGTCGCTACGCTGAAGGCTGCCCGCCTTGCGATCAAGCGACTTCTGACTGCCTGAAAACGCCGCTGCATCATCATTCCTGCACCAGTACTGGCACTCGCCGAGGCCCCAGGCATGTGGCGCATTATGATCGGCTTATCGCGTCAAGCGATGCGTAAAGCCGCTCTTCAAAGCTGCCGCCCTTTCATGAAATTCCTTATGGCGTTTGGGCCTTCAAGCCTTTTGGGCAAACCAGATATGATGGTCGACAGGTTCCGTGGCCGGCCCGGCAGCAGGATTGGCAACCGCGCCGACCTTCACCTCGGTTACGGAAAAGCCTGCCTGTTCAAGGCGCTGTGTGAAATCACCGTCACCATCAGCCGACCAGACCGCCAGAACGCCGCCCGAACGCAGGGCCTTGCGGCTCGCCTCAAGGCCCGAGGGCGAATAGAGCATGTCGTTGCGGCGGCGGGTCAAACCTTCCGGGCCATTGTCAACGTCGAGCAGGATGGCGTCATATCCGTCAGACGCTGAGTGGATCAGCAGGCCGACATCATCAATCACCACCGTCACCCGATCATCATCAAGGCAGCCGCCCGTCAGCCCGGCCATGGGCCCGCGCGCCCAGTCCAGAATTTGCGGCACCAGTTCGGCCACCACCACGCTGGCATCATCGCCCAGCGCCGCCAGAGCCGCGCGCAGCGTAAAGCCCATGCCATAACCGCCAATCAGCAACTGTGGCGCAGCCTGCCCGCCGATCCTCTTGCAGGTCAACGTAGCCAGCGCCTCTTCCGAGGCGAACATGTCGCTGCTCATCAGCTCGTTCTGGCCGAAGACGATGGCAAAATCATCGCCGCTGCGCAGCAGCTGAAGCTCGACACCGCCGGGCACCTGCGCGCGGTCGATCAGATCATAATCCAGCATCATGCCGGCCGCCCTCGCGCGAGACGCGTCAAGGCTTCGTCCAGTGCGGACAGGAAGCGGGAGCGGTCTGCCTTTGAGAAAGGCGGCGGCCCGCCCAACGCATTCCCCATAGCGCCGGCGCGCAAGTCAGCCATGATCGCGCGCGTGGCAATGGCGCCGCCAATCGAACTGGCGGTGAACGGCTTGCCCGTGGGGGCCAGCACCACCGCGCCGGCCTTGATCGCGCGATCGGCCAGCAGGATGTCGGCGGTGATGACCACGCTGGCCGGGGTGCTGGCCTGCGCAATCCAGTCGTCGGCGGCATCGAAACCATCGCTTACCACCACACGACGGATGAGCGGATGATCGGGCACGCGCAGATGCTGGTTGCTGACGATGACGACCGGCGCCTGGTGACGAAA
>DATMUT010000260.1:0-2715 GCA_035563755.1 Novosphingobium sp. | reverse complement strand
ACATAGGCGTGCAATTCGGCCTGCTTGTCGCCCTCGTCATAGCCCGGCGCATGCTGGGTCGACACGACGATGGCGGTGGCGGCGGCAGGCTTGCCATCGACAAAACGCAGCGTCACCTGGCTCTTGGCGTCAGGCTCGAGGTAAGGCGCGGCGCCCGAATGGCGATCGGCGGCCATGCGCTCGAGGATCTTGTGGCTGTAATACAGCGTGGCCGGCATCAGGTCGGGCGTTTCATCGCAGGCAAAACCGAACATGATGCCCTGGTCGCCCGCGCCTTCGTCCTTGTTCGCGCCGGCATCGACGCCTTGCGCGATATGGGCCGACTGGCCGTGCAGGCGGTTGATGAACTCGAACTGCTCCCAGTGGAAGCCGCTCTGCTCGTAGCCGATGCGCTTGACCGTCTCGCGCACGGCGGTCTCGATTTCGGCCTGGGCGCCTTGCGCCCACTCGCCGTCCTCGTAGATGCCCTTGCAGCGGATTTCGCCGGCCAGCACGACCAGCTGGGTCGTGGTCAGCGTTTCGCAGGCGATGCGCGCCTCGGGGTCCTTCGAGAGGAACAGGTCGACAATGGCATCCGAGATCTGGTCGGCGACCTTGTCGGGATGGCCTTCGGAAACGCTTTCGGAAGTGAAGAGATAATCGCTGCGCATGATCGCCTACCGTTTGATGCTGTGCGCTGGCCACGACCGGCCCGCGCATGGCATATAAAGGAACCTTTATGCGATCGTTCTCCTAGCCGCGCCGCCGCATGAACACAAGGCCCGCCAGCCCAAGAAATACGACCGCAAGGCCAAGCGGAACCATGTTGCCAAAGCGCGCGAACAGGGTGGGCGGCAGGGCAGCGGGCACCATGCCGTCGATGCGCATCGCCACGTCGCGCGGGGCGCTGGCACGCACCACGCCGCGCGCGTCGACCACAGCGCTGATGCCGTTGGTGGTCGAACGCAGCACCGGCACGCCTTCCTCGACCGCGCGCAGGCGGGCCTGGGCCAGATGCTGGGGCGGCCCCCAATCGCCAAACCAGCCATCGTTCGACGGGTTGACGATGTAGTCGGGCCGATGCGCCCGGTCGATCACCTCGCCCGAGAAAATGATTTCATAGCAGATCTGGAAACCGGCCCGGCCCAGCGGCCCGAAATCAAGCGTGCGCGGCCCAGGCCCCGCGCGAAAATCGATGTCGCCCGGCACCAGCCGCTCAAGCCCCAGCGGCTTGAGCCACGCGCGCAGCGGCAGATATTCGCCAAAAGGCACCAGATGCGCCTTGGCATAGGAACCGGCGATGTTGCCGTGACCATCGAGCGCGGTCACCACATTCTGCCCGCCCACAGCTTCGGAACCCTTGAGGTCAAGGTCAACCGAACCGGTGAGCAACAACCCCGCCGGCCCAATCACGCGAGCCAGGCGCAGGCGCTGCAGCCACGGGTCGCCAGCGAAGGTGAACTCGTAATACCAGCGCGGATAGCCATCGCGCATATATTCGGGCACGCCCGATTCCGGCCACAGCACCAGCCGCGCGCGCGCATCACGCGGCGTGCTCAACCGGGCCGAAGCCATGAACTGCTGCTCGAAATGGGTGGGATCGTCGAGATCTGCCTGGGCGATGTTGGGCTGGATCAGCGTAAAGGGCACATGGCCCGGCACCGGCGCCGGCGATGGCCAGACCATGGCCACCCCCACCAGCACCAGCGGCGCGGCGGCCAGAGCCGCTCCGCGCGCCCGCTCGCCCGCCAGCAGCAGCATGCTCCCCTCGGCCAGCAAGCCCGCCAACAGCACCGCCAGCCCCGACAGGCCATAGGTGCCGATCCACGGCGCCAGCACCGCCAGCCCCGGATGCGCAAAATCGCCCAGCAAGGCCACACCCAGCGGGTTCCACGCAAAGCCGCTGATGACCCATGCCCGCATCCATTCGGTCACGATCCACAAGCCCGCAAAGCCCAGCACCCGCGCGCCGGCATGGCGACGCAGCGCCCACGCGCCCGCCGCCGCCAGCGCCGGCCAGATCGCCAGATAGAGCGAGAGCACCAGCACCGCCACGGCGCCCAGCCAGACGGGCATCTTGGCCTGATAGGTAAAGGCGGTGGCGATCCAGTTGTTGCCCGCGGCAAAATGCCCGATCGCCCAAAACCAGCCGGCAAACCCGGCTGCAAGCGCAGTGTTGGCCCGCATTACGGCCCAGATCAGCGCCGCCACGCCCGCCAGCGTGAATGGCCACAACGCCCAGGGCCGAAAGCCCAGGGCAGCCACCGCGCCAATGCCCGCAAGCAACAGGGCCGGCCATGCGACCGCCCAAGCGCGTGCGCGAAAGATACGCAGACGCTCCAGAGTTCGCTGGCGTTTTGACACGCCCGCTTCGCTGGTGCTCAAAGCCTGGGATGATGCGCCAAAGGCGGCATTGCTGTCAGCCATGCCCGGCGGCTTAACGAGATGGTCGGCGAGCGCAAGCCTTTCGACCTGCGCTCGCGCAACGGTTCAGCTTATCAGCCCACCGGTTCCAGCGTTTCGCCGGCGTCGGGCGTGGTCTTGCGGCGGGTGCGACGCTTGGGCGCCGGCGCCGGTGCGGCATCCTCGGCCACCGGCGCCTCGGCGGGCGCGGCTGCCTGCTTGCGACCCGTCGAGATGGCAGGCGGCAGCGAGGCCGGATCGACCGTCACGGCAGCCGCCGGAGCGGGCTTGGCCGCGACCGGCTCCACAGCCGGTTCGGCAGTCGGCTCGCCC
>DATMUT010000259.1:0-3450 GCA_035563755.1 Novosphingobium sp. | reverse complement strand
CCCGCCCGATTGCCGCGCCATTCGGTCGACCACGACGCCATCGGTGATCCACACATCCACCGATCCGTCGAGCAGGCGACGGGTCAGGGTGTCGTCGTCGGGGTTGGTGATGATGGTGGCCCGTTGCAGCCATTGCCTTGCCAGTTGGGCAATGGCCGGGCCGCGGTTGATCTGTACGCGCGTGCCGGGCTGGTCGATGTCGGCCAGGCGGGCGAAGCGGTGGCGGTTGCGGCACAGGGCCAGCGGCCTTTTGCCATCGTCGAGCATGGTGAGCGAAAATGTTCCGAGGGCGGCGCGTTCGGGCGTGACGGTCAGCCCGCCGATGGCCACGTCAAAGCGCCGCGCGGCAAAGTCGGCGGCAAGGCTGGTCCAGCTGGTGAGCACGAATTCGGCCCGCGCGCCCATCGATTGCGCGACCTTGCGCGCCATGTCGAGGTCGGCGCCTGTCAGGCTGCTGTCGGCATGGCGCTGGGCAAAGGGCGGGTAATCGCCCGTGAGGCCAAAGCGGATGACTGGCGCCTGCGCATGAGCTGCGGGGGCGTTGGTGGCCAAGAGTGCCAAGCAAAACAGCATTGACGCCAGAAAACCGACCTGCCGGATCATCCTGTCCTCCCCCGCTTGTGATGATGCGAACCCTGTCTGGAAGAGGTTCGCGCCTTGCGGCGTAGCCGGGTGCCAATTGGCCGGCCAGCGATCAAGGCGGGCAGGTGCCAATAAGCATATTCTATCCGTAGCGCGATCAGCTGGCGGAGCGCCTTGGCCCGCGCGTCCGGCCCCGCTCACACTTGCCAGCGCAGCAACAGGGGAGGCGACCATGACAAAGCCGGACATTGAACAAACGCAGCCATCACTTGATCGCCGAGGGGCAATGGGGCTTGGGCTGGCCGCAGCTGCAGCGCTATCGGCGCCCGCGGCCGCGCGGGCCGCGACCCGCCAGCTCGACCCTGCCAACCCGGACGATGCGCGCCTGATCTATCGCAAGCTGCGTTATCGCACCGACGACGGGCTGATCTTCTCGTGGATCAAGGGCCCTTACATGGCCGCCATCGATGGCGACCTTATTCCCATGTACGCCATCAATCTGGGTTCGTTCTCGCGGGTGACGCAGCGGGCGGATGGCAGCTTTGAACTGCGCGACCTGGAAATCAGCTTCCGCACCGATCCCGAAACCGGCCAGCGGCTCACCAGTTTCCGCAACCCCGTGACCGGCCAGACCCTGCCTGTGGTCGAGCGCGTGCAGGGGCCCAACCGGGTGATCATGTCGCCCGACAATCATGCCCAGATCAGCGACATGCCCGGTGGCCCGCATTTCGAGCTGACGCATTACCCGGTGCGCCCCTTTGCCATTGGCCAGGACATTGCCATTCGCGACCGCACCCATGCGCGGGTGACGGGCCGCGACGGCGTGTCCATGCTCAACGAGGTCAGCACCATTTCTGGCCCCCGCGCGCAGGTGCTCGACCCGGCGGTCACATCGGTTGCCTCGCGCGCGCAGTCGAATGATGTGCGCAGCTTTCCGGCATGGCTCAATATGGGCGACAGGGCAGGGCATTTGGCGCTGTTCGGCAATGGCGGCAAGGTGCACCGCTTCGATGACCTGCCCGAGGACTGGCGCGCGATGCTGCACGAGGTGTTCCCCGCGATTGCCGCCGACCCCATCGCGGCGCTGGATGGGCGGGGTTAAGCGCTGTGCCCGCAGGCTATGGCAAGGCTTTGGCGGCGGCGGCGCTGTTTTGCGCTGCCCCGCTGGGGGCCGCCCAGGATGACCTTACCCGCCCCATCGCGCAGGAACTGGCGCCCCGCTGGCTCGAGCCCGAGGGGCCGGTGCGGGTGCATGGCGCGACATGGCTGGTCGGCTTTACGCATTTGAACGTTGTGCTGATTGCCACCGATGCCGGGCTGATCCTGATCGATACCGGCCTGCCGCAGGCCGCGCCCCTGGTCGAGCAAAGCCTGACGCGGGCCGGCTTCAGCATCCGCAACGTCCGATATATCCTCAGCAGCGAGCCGCATTATGACCATGCGGGCGGCATTGCGGCATTGGCGCGCGACAGCGGGGCCACGGTGCTGGCCAGCGCGGCGGGCGCCCGCATCCTGCGCGCGGGCGAAAGCGACGCGCAGGACCCGCAGCGCGCCGGCCTGTTTGCCTATCCGCCGGTGCGTAGGGTCAGGGTGGTGCGAGACGGGCAGGTCATCCGCCTGGGCAAGGTGGCCATTACGGCTCATGCCACGCCCGGTCACACGCCGGGCAGCATGAGCTGGGCATGGACATCCTGCGCCAAGGGGCGCGTCGATTGCGCTCGCATCGTCTTTGCCGCCAGCCTCAATTCGCTGACTGACGGTGTGTATCGTTATGTCGATCACCCGGATGTGGTCAGCGGTTTCCGCCGCAGCTTTGCCACTGTGCGCGCCTTGCCCTGCGATATCCTCATCACCGGCCATCCCGAACATTCGGGCGGCGATGAAAGGTTGGCCAGCTTGCGCCTCTCGCCCGATGGCTATCGCAGCGATGGCGCCTGCCGGGCATTGGCCGACCGGTACGAGGCCGCGTTTGACGCGCGCCTGCGCGAGGAAGGCAAGGCTGCGCGCTGAGGGCGCGTCTTGCCCGGCACCGGCCCGATGCTCCCCCAAGGGGAATGATCTGATTTTCCGGATTACCCAGTTTCCAAAGTGATTTGGTGCGGTCGAGAAGACTCGAACTTCCACGGGCTTTCGCCCACAACGACCTCAACGTTGCGCGTCTACCAATTCCGCCACGACCGCTAAATCATCGGAGAGGGCGTTTTGGTAACGGCCGCCCCGGGGGGGTAGGAGGGCGCCCCTAGCAGCCCTTTTCGGGGTCTGCAAGCACTCTGTTGTGCTGGCGGCGTTTTTTTAGCCTGTGTCGCCGGGCGCAGTCCGCTCAGCGCGGGCGCCAGTGGATTTCGGCGGCAGTGGCCGATTTGGGCGCGCTCACCAGCGCGGTGTTGATGGCCTCGCTCTCGCCGGGGGCCAGCACGGTTTTGGGCGGGGTGGTTTCGGCGGTATAGACGATGCGGTTATGCGCATCGCGCAGCACGATCAGCACGTCGGGCACGTCGCGCCGGTCCTTGCCGGTATTGGTAATGGTGCCGCTGATGTTGAAATAGTCGTTGCCGCCCGGCAGCGCGAGGCGCTCCTGCTTGTCGGCCGGGAAGCTCAGGCGCAGGTCCGGCTCGACCAGGCTGCCGATGCCGCCCGGCTGGAAGGGCAGCCATTCAGGCAGGCCAAAGCGCGCAACCGCGCCCATGGCCCCCAGCATGACAACTGCCAGCCCCAGCGCCATGCCGGTCCACATGCGGGCCGGGTTGCGGCGCGGGCGGAAAGGGGGCTCGTGGGCAAAGCGCGAAGGGGCTTCGTCGAAATCGTCTGCCGGCTCGGCGGCGGCCTCGTCCTCGGCAGGTGCCGGCGGCGCCGGCGGCTGCACTTGCG
>DATMUT010000258.1:0-4152 GCA_035563755.1 Novosphingobium sp. | reverse complement strand
CCAGCCAGTCGCGCGCGGCCCGCGCCACGCCGTCATAGATGGTGGCAATGGCCAGCGCGTTCCACAAAACCTGCCCGTTGCCCTCGCCCGGCCTTGGCGCCCATTCGGCCGGCGCGCGCAGGTCCACCGCCCAGTCGGCAGGCGTTGGCGCGGCGTCGAACACCACCTTGTGGCTGACCGTGGCGCGCATGCCCAAATGATCCCACTCGGGCACAATGGTGATGCCGGCCGCATCGGGCGCGACCAGGAACAGGCCCACCTGCGGATCAGCCTCGTCGGTGCGGGCCCAGACGGCAAACCAGTCGAGGCCGGTCGAGCCGGTGGAATAGATCTTCTCGCCCGTAATCTCCCAGCCCTGCGCCGTGCGGCGCGCGGTGGTCTTGGGCAGGCCGCCGCGCACGGGCGTGCCCAGTTCCGGCTCGACGCGGAAGGTGCCGATCAGGCCCCTGCCCGCCGCCGCCTCGCGCGCCAGATGGGCATAAAGGCCGGACGGCCAGCGCGTCGTCTTTTCGGGCGCGGCGTGGAAGGCATAGGTCATGAACAGGATCAGCGCGGTCGAAGGCTCGCCCTTGGCCACAGCGCCCAGCACGCGCAGGGCATCGACATAGCCGGCCCCCGCCCCGCCATGCGCCGGATCGACGGTCAGGCCCACCAGCCCCGCGCGCGCCAGCAGGTCGAAATTGGCGCGGGGGAAGGCGCCGCTGCGGTCATACTCCTGCGCGCTGGCGGCCAGCTGCGCGGTAATGCCCGCCAGCGCCGCATCCGACAGGTCGGGCAGTGCGGCGCCATTAGCGGGCAGCGGGGCGCCGGGCAGCGGGACGGCAGGCGACAGGGCGGATAGGGTGGCCATTCTCATGCCTCCTTGGCGATCACGGAATTGAAGCTGGTGTCCCACAGGGGGGCGACATCGACCTTGCGGGGCAGCAGTTTCTGCTCGGCAAAGACATCGGCCACCGCCTGTTCCGAAGCGATGGCGGCAGGCGTGACGGGAAGCAGCGTATAATAGTCGCTGCGGCCGCGGAACTGGGCGCGCACGTAATCGACCGGCACGCCAATATCCTGCGAGACCGCCTCGGCCCACTGGTCCTGATGGGTGCGCGCCCATTCGAGACAGCGCCGGTGGAGGTGCAGGTAGCGCGCGATCCAGTCGTGGCGTTGCGGGTCGGCAATGGCATCCTTGTGGGCGGCCACGATGTAATTGCCCGAAAGGAAGCCCCTGGCGGTGCTGAGCACGCGGGCGTCCTGGGTGGCGATGGCCCGCTGGATGGGAAAGCCGTAGATCGCCCAGGCATCGAGCGAGCCGCGCGCGAAAGCCTCTGCGCCATCGGCCACGCTCATGGCGGCAGGCTGGATGTCGGACCACGACAGGCCCGCCGATTGCAGCATGCGCACCAGGAAATACTGCGCGGTGGTGGCGCGCACATAGCCCACCTTTTTGCCCTTCAGATCGGCCAGCGTGCGGATGGGCGAGTTCTTGGGCACGATGACCGCCTGATTGTTCACATCGCCGTGCAGCACCGCGATCTGGCGCAGGTTCTGCGCGGTCGAGGCAGCGGCAAAGGAAGGCGGGATCTCGCTCATGCCGCCAAAGTCGATGCCGCCCGAATTGAGCGCCTCGACGATAAGGTGGCCGGATTCGAAATAGGAGAAGGCGATCGGGAAATCCGGCTCGATGCCGGCGGTCTTGAGCAGCAGGCGCACGTCCAGCTCGCCCTTGCCGGTGAGCGCGACGCGCAATGCCCGCGGGGCAGCGCCCGCGTGGCACCCGCCCAGCGCCGACAGCGCCCATCCGGCCATCAACGTGCCAGCGGCCATGGCCCCGGTGCGCAACAGCGCGCGGCGGCCCAGCGCCGGGCTGGCAGTCAAAAGCGGTTGATCTGCAACATAATCCATCGGCAAAACGGGCTCCTGTCATGCCCTTTTGGGCCAGCCGAGCGGGGCCGAAGGGGCAACGCAGGCATATCAACCATATTTGTAGAGAATGAGGGGCGGGCAAATGAGTTTCGCTGCCGGGGCTTGAGCACCACTCATCAATGAGGCCCTCGGCTCGATACGGGCGGCCCGTAAAGCGAGCGATACCGGCCATTTGCACCGCACCCCGCCCGCGCCGGCAGGCACAATACCGTGCCAATAGATATTCTATTGTGCAAAATAGAGGAAATAAGCGGCTGCAATTTATAAAAAATACTCGCGCCTTCATTTGAGAATGTCGATTTTTCGACCCGAAACCGCCCCCTACCCAAAGCTCAACACATCGAGCTTGAGGGTTTACCAAAAATGTCCGACGCCCAGCGCGCCACGCACTACCTGCCCCGTCGCCACACACGTTCCGCGCCGGGCATGGCGCCGTCACTGGCCGCCCTCCTGCTGGCCGGCACCGGCCTTGCGCCGCTGGCCGCCCATGCCGCCGACGCGCCAGCCGCGGCCGAAAACAATGTGCAGGATGGCAGCGCCAGCTCGACCGGCGACATTGTGGTCACCGCCACGCGCAAGGAAAGCCGCCTGCAATCCACCCCCGTGGCGCTGGCGGTCATCGGCCAGGGCGACATCGCGGCCCGCAACACCATCACCGCCCGCGATCTGGCGGGGCAGGTGCCCGGCTTCTTCATCAGCCAGTCGGGCATCACGCCCTCGACGCAAATCTTCTACATTCGCGGCATCGGCAATTCCGATCCCATCTTCGATCCGGCGGTCGCGGTCTATATCGACGACACCTATCTGCCGCGCGCCATCAATGGCATGACCGACCTGACCGACATCGAGCGGGTCGAGCTGCTGCGCGGGCCGCAGGGCACGCTGTTTGGCCAGAACGCGGCGGCCGGCGCCATCCGCTATGTCACGCGCACGCCCACCGACCACCTGACCTTCAAGGCCGACGTGGCCTATGGCAGCTACAACACCGTGCAGACGCATGGCTACCTCTCGGGGCCGATCATTCCGGGCGTGCTCTCGGCCAGCCTGGCGGTCGCGCATGACCAGCACGAGGGTTACACGTGGAACCCCACGCTGAACCGCCGGGTGAACGACCAGGACACCACCGGCGGGCGCTTCAAGCTCTTGTTCACCCCGTCGAGCAAATTCAAGGCGCTGCTCACCCTTGATGGCACGGTCGATCATTCCTCGACCGCCTATTACGTGCCGGTCTCGCCCATCGTTGGCGGCACGCTGAAAAACCCAGTCTATGGCGCCTATCAGGCCAACACCAGCTATGCCTCGCAATCGCCGCTCAACCAGTCGTGGACCAGCGGCGCCACGCTGAAACTGAGCTACGAGATCGACCGCCACCTGACGGTGCATTCGATCACCTCGCTGCGCCGCTTCGCGCAGGACCCGGTCAACTACAACAACGACGCCCAGCCGCTCGTGCCCTATAGCGCCACCGTGCCGCAGCTGGTGACGATCTCGAACAACCTGATCAAATATCACGAGAAAGAGGTGACGCAGGAGCTCCAGCTGCAGGGCCAGTACGGGCCGGTCGATTTCACCGGCGGCCTTTACTACCTGTACGAGGATTTCAGCAGCGACCGGCTGGGCTACGTCGTCTCGGCCACGGCCGCCAGCGCGGCGCCGGCCAACCCGTTCGACCAGGTAGGCCGCACCCGCACCAACAATTACGCCGCCTATCTTCAGGGCAACTGGCACATCACCGGCAAGTTGGTGCTGACGCTGGGCGGGCGCTACGCGGTGCAGCGGCGCAAGTTCGACTTTGCCGGAATCACCACCGATTTTTCGGGCACGCCCATCACCTCGGCGGCCAATTTCACCTATTCGGGCCGCAAGGTATGGCGCAATTTCACGCCCAAGGTGGGCCTGTCCTATCAGTTCACCCCCACCATCTTCGGCTTTGCAAGTGTGGCCAAGGGCGTGGATGCGGGCGGTTTCAACAACCGCGCCACCTCGCTGGCCAGCGCGCTGCCCTATGACCAGGAAACCGTGACCACCTACGAGGCGGGGTTCAAGACCGACTGGCTGAACCACCACCTGCGCGTCAACGCCACCGGCTTCTACAACGACTATCGCAACCTTCAGGCGACCGCCTCGGTCATCAGCCCGACCAACGGCACGCTGGTCTCGGCCCGCTCGAACGCGCCGCGCGCCCACACCGCCGGCTTCGAGCTGGAAACCACCGCGCAGCCCACGCAGCACCTCACC
>DATMUT010000257.1:0-6474 GCA_035563755.1 Novosphingobium sp. | reverse complement strand
GATGGCGACAACCTGTTCACCGCCTCGATCGTGGCGGTCGACCCGGACACCGGCGCCTACAAGTGGCATTTCCAGGAAACGCCCGAGGACCGCTGGGACTTTGACTCCGACGCGCAGATCACCGTGGCCGACGTGACCATTGGCGGGCAAAAGCGCCGGGTGCTGATGCATGCGCCCAAGAACGGTGTGTTCTACATGATCGACGCCAAGACCGGCGCCTTCATTCAGGGCAAGCCCTATACCAAGGTGAACTGGACCAGCGGGCTGGACCCCAAGACCGGCAAGCCCGTCATCAACCCCGAGGCGCGCTATGATCGCACCGGCAAGATGTTCGTGGGCATGCCGGGCGCTGGCGGCGCGCACAGCTGGATGCCGATGAGCTACAGCCCCAAGACCGGCCTGCTGTATATTCCGGTGAACGAGGCGTCGTTCCCCTATCTGGCGGCCAAGGAGTGGAAGGCCGAGCCGATGGGCTTCAACAACGGCCTTGATGGCGCAAAGACCGCGATGCCCCCCATTCCGGCGGTGCGTCAGGCCGCGCTTGCGGGCACGACGGGCCGGCTGGTCGCGTGGGATCCGGTCAAGCAGACGGTCGCCTGGTCGGTCGCGCATCCGGCGGCGTGGAACGGGGGCATCCTCTCGACCGCGGGCAATCTGGTGTTCCAGGGCAATGCGCAGGGGCAGTTCGCCGCCTATCGCGCCGACAACGGGCAGAAACTGTGGTCGGCCCCCACGCAGACGGGCGTGATCGCCGCGCCGATGACCTATACCGCCGGCGGCACGCAATATGTGGCGGTCATGGCCGGCTGGGGCGGGGTGTGGGCGCTGGCGCCGGGCATCCTGAGCCTGAAGGGCGGGGCGGCGCGCAATGTCAGCCGCCTGCTGGTGTTCAAGATCGGCGGCACGGGCAAGCTGCCCGAGGTGCCGCAGGCCAACCTGCCGCTCGACCCGCCGGCCAATTTCGGCAGCGCGGCGCAGGTGGCTCAGGGCGCCAACAGCTACGCCCGTTTCTGCGCTACTTGCCACGGCGATGCGGCGGTATCGGGCGGGGTGAACCCGGATCTGCGCCATTCGGGCGCGCTGGGCAGCGACAAGGTGTGGCAGGCCATCGTGCATGATGGCGGGCTGGCCGCGGCAGGCATGGTGGGCTGGGCCAAGGTGATGAGCCCTGCGCAGATCGAGGCGATTCGCAGCTATGTCGTCTCGCGCGCGAATGAGGACAAGAAGCTGGGCGACAAGTGAGCGCGCCGGCAAAAGCGCTGAAGCGGGGCGGGCGGGCGTTGTCGCTCGCCCGCAGCCCTCGACTTATTGATATGGTGCATTACAATCACGGGGCGGCAATGCGCGCCGGCTGGCTGGTCAGGGTCTGACCGCTGTTCCGGCGCGCGGGCCTTGTGCCCGGCGCATGTCCTGTCCTGCAAAACCGGAGTCCTCCTCGTGCCCATCGACCTTTCCAAGATCAAGGCGATCGACGTTCACGTTCATGCCGAGGTGTCGTGCCACGATCCCGAGGACCCGGTGATGGGCCAGTTTTTCGACGCGGCCAGCGCCTATTTCAAGGCCCCGCGCGAACGGCCCAAGATGCCCGAGATCGTCGAGATCTATCGCGAGCAGCAGATCGCCTTCTGCCTGTTCACGGTTGACTGCGAGAGCGGGATCGGGGCCAAGCGCGTCTCGAACTACGAGATCGCAGAATTTGCCGCGAAGAACGACGACGTGTGCATCCCCTTTGCCAGCATCGACCCGCACAAGGGCAAGCTTGGCGCGCGCGAGGCCCGCGACCTGATCGAGAACCATGGCGTGCGCGGCTTCAAGTTCCACCACATCATGCAGAACATCCACCCGGCCGAGAAGGTGGGTTACGCCATCTACGAGGTGATCAACCACTACAAGCTGCCGGCGATCTTTCATACGGGCCATTCTGGCATGGGCACCGGTATGCCGGGCGGCGGCGGCGTGCGGCTGAAATATGGCCAGCCGATGCTGGTCGACGATGTCGCGGTCGATTTTCCCGATATGAAGATCATCCTGGCGCATCCCTCGTGGCCCTGGGTCGACGAGAGCCTGTCGATGGCGCTGCACAAGACCAATGTGTTCATCGACCTGTCGGGGTGGAGCCCGAAGTATTTCGCGCCCCAGATCATCCAGTACGCCAACACGCAATTGCGCAAGAAGATGCTGTTTGGCAGCGATTTTCCGCTGATTCACCCGCAAAAGTGGATCGAGGCCGCCAAGGGCGTGGGCTTCAAGGATGAGATCATGCCCGGCATCATGAAGGACAATGCCGCAAGGGTGCTGGGGCTGGCCTGAGGCTGCCTGCCCCGGGCCGACAATATAATCGGGAGAGAGACGATGGCCCTGAAATATTACCACGCCGAGCCGGCTGCCAATTCGCTCAAATCCATGATTCCCCTTCTCGAGAAGGGGCTGGATTGGGAAAGCGTCTATGTCGACCTGCACAAGTTCGAGCAGCACCAGCCCTGGTTCACCGCCATCAACCCCGAGGGGCAGGTGCCGGTGCTCGACCATGACGGGGTGATCATCACGCACACCACTGTCATCAACGAATATCTGGAAGACGCCTTCCCCGAGGCCCAGCCCGAGGGTGGCCCGCTGCGCCCGCGCTCGCCCGAGGGCGCGGCGCGGATGCGCTACTGGAACAAGTTCGTCGACGAGCATGTGATGAACCATGTCTCGATGCACGGCTGGCACCGGATGGTGGGCATCATTGCGCGCAACATCGAATCGGGCGATTTCGAGAAGCTGCTGGCCAGCATTCCGCTGCCCGACCAGCGCAAGAAGTGGGCGACGGCGCGCTCGGGTTTCTCGGAGGCCGATCTGGCCAATGCCACCGCCAAGATCGAATATGCGATCGACAAGGTCGAGGCGCAGCTGGGCAAGACGGCCTGGCTGGCGGGCGACACCTACACGCTGGCCGACATCAATTTCTACAGCCACTGCGGCATGATGGTCGAGCGCATGTTCCCCGAGATGGAGATCGCCAAGCGCGCGCCGCGCCTGGTGGAATGGCGCGACCGGATGACCGCGCGGCCGGCCGTTGCCCGCGCTCTGGCGGGCGAGGACCGCACTGCGCCGGGCTTGCGCACCTGGACCGGACACGCGCGCTGAAGGACGAGAAGCGGGTAATAAGTGCGCGTTAATTCACACAAAATGCTGCACATGCGAAATGCAGCAAAACTGATTTCACCCCGCATGATTTTGTTTGTGTAGCTTACAAAATTTGCTATGCGCGAACACAGCAATCCAAATGAGAGAGGAACCTGCAAAATGGCTGCTCAGAATCTTGATCAAGTGCTGGCCGGTGCCGGCAATATCGTTGACATGCTGCGCAATTCGCAGCTTGGCGCCTACGTCTACCCCGTCGTTGCCCCCGAGTTCTCGAACTGGCGCAGCGAGCAGTGGGCATGGCAGCACAGCGCCGTGCTGTTCGACCAGTCGCACCACATGGTCAACCTCTACATCCGTGGCAAGGACGCGCTCAAGCTGCTGTCCGACACGATGATCAACAGCCCCAAGGGCTGGGCCGTGAACAAGGCCAAGCAGTATGTGCCGACCACGCCTTATGGCCACGTGATCGGCGACGGCATCATCTTCTGGGAAGAAGAAGAGAGCTTCACCTACGTGGGCCGCGCGCCCGCCTCGAACTGGCTGCGCTATCACGCCGCGACCGGCGGTTACGACTGCGAGATCGAGCTGGACGACCGTTCGCCCATGCGCCCGATGGGCAAGCCCGTGAGCCGCAAGGAATGGCGCTTCCAGATCCAGGGCCCCAACGCCTGGGCCGTGATCGAGAAGCTGCATGGCGGCCCGCTCGAGCAGCTCAAGTTCTTCAACATGAGCACCATGAACATCGCCGGCAAGACCGTGCGCACGCTGCGCCACGGCATGTCGGGCGCGCCGGGCCTGGAAATCTGGGGCCCCTATGCCGAGCAGGAAGAAATCCGCGCCGCCATTCTGGAAGCGGGCAAGGAATTCGGCCTGATCCCGTGCGGCAGCCGCGCCTATCCGTCGAACACGCTCGAATCAGGCTGGATCCCCTCGCCGCTGCCCGCCATCTACACCGGCGAGAAGCTCAAGGGCTTCCGCGAATGGCTGGGCGCCGACTCGTATGAGGCCACCGGCTCGATCGGCGGTTCGTTCGTCTCGGACAACATCGAGGACTACTACCTCAACCCGTGGGAGCTGGGCTACGGCACCTTCGTCAAGTTCGACCACGAGTTCCACGGCAAGGAAGCGCTGCAGGCGCTCGACCCGGCCGCGCAGCGCAAGAAGGTGACGCTGGCCTGGCACCCCGAGGACATGGCCAAGATCATGGCCTCGATGTTCAACCCGGACGGCGAAGCCTACAAGTTCTTCGACGTGCCGCTGGCCAACTATGCCTCGTCGAACTACGACCGCGTGATCGGCCCCGACGGCCAGACCGTGGGCCTCTCGATGTTCACCGGTTTCTCGTTCAACGAGAAGCAGGCGCTCTCGCTCGCCACGATCGACCCGTCGATCCCGGTGGGCAGCGAAGTGCGCGTCGTGTGGGGCGAGGAAAACGGCGGCACCCGCAAGAGCACCGTCGAGCCGCACAAGCAGCTCGAAGTGCGCGCGATCGTCTCGCCCACGCCCTACAGCCGCGTGGCCCGCGAGAGCTACGTCGACAGCTGGCGCACCCGCGTCCAGGCCTGATCCTGATATGGCAGGTCGGGCCATGTGCCCGGCCTGCCTCACGACATCCCGCAGGCGGGGCATGCGCTCCTGCCCTCTGGCGGCAAAGGTTCATCGGCGCATGTCCGCCGGCTGGCGCCTTTGCCGCTTTTTTGCGAGACGGGCAGGCGGGCCAATGTCCGCCGCCTTTGGGAGAGCATGATGACCGATTACGTGCTGGTGCATGGCGCCTGGGACAGCGCAAAGCGCTACACCCGCCTGCTGGCGGATCTGGAGGCGGCGGGGCACCGCGCGGTGGCGGTGAACCTGAGCGGCCTTGGCGCGCGCAAGGACGAGGCGCACCCCGGCATCACCCTGTCGGACCATGCCGATGATGTGCAGGCCGCGGCCGATGCCGCCGGTTTCGATCGCTTTGTGCTGGTGGGCCATTCCTATGGCGGCATGATCATCACCATGGTGGCCACGCGGCTTGGCGCGCGGATCGACGCGCTGGTCTATCTCGATGCTTTCCTGCCGGGCGACGGGCAGTCGCTGTGGGACATCACCGGCGAATACGAACACCGCCACTACATCGAGACGCAGAAGTTCACGCCCGGCCTGGTTGCACCGCTGTTCGGGCCGGAACAGGTGCGTAACCGCCAGCCCTTGCTCACCTTGCTCGAAGCGGTGCGCTACACTGGCGAGGAGGCGAAGATCGCCCGGCGCATCTATGTTTTCGCCTCGGGGTGGAAGCCTACGCCCTTTGCCCGCTTTGCCGAAATGGTTGGTTCGGACCCGGCGTGGGAATATCACGAGGCGGTGGCCACCCATTTCGTGATGGATGACCAGCCCGAGCAGGTGCTGCAGATCCTGCTGGACTGCGCGGCTTAAGGCACTGCCCGGCGCGGACAGGGCCGCGCCGGGCCGGGCCGGCGCCGTCAATCGCCAAAGAAGTTCAGCTCGAACAGCACCCCGTTGGGGTCGAGCGTGAAGATCTGCCGCAGGCCGATCGCCACCACATGGTTGCGCTGATAGTCCAGCCCCGCCGCGTCCAGCCGGGCCAGCATCTCGTCATGGCCCTCGCAGGCAAGGGCGACGTGGTGGATCGATCCGGTCGGCCCTTGCATCACCTCGCGGTCATAGGTGCGGCGGCAATCGGTGCTGTTGAGGTGGATGATCGCGCGCCCGGCATCGTCATACATCCACTGCGCCGTCTGGGGCGTGAGTGGGGGCGGCGCATCGCGGCGTTCAAGGCCGAAGATGCGCGCGTAGAACCGCGCCGTGCCGTCCAGATCGGCGGTGATGACGTTCACATGGTCGAGCGCGGCGATCCGCATACATCCCCTCTTCGTTCTTATGTCGCGCTGCGTGCGGCGGCGCGTGCCTCCTTGTAGCGCTGGCGGCGGAACTTTTCAAAACCGACCCGCGCCTCATAGCCCGGATCCTGCGGATAGTCGCGGAAGTCGGCCATATATTCGGCGAACAATTCCTCGACCTCGTCGCGGAATTCGGGGTGGCTGAAGATATAGGCCTGGTTTGCGCGCATGCCGTCGAGCACGCGCTGGGCGATCACGTCGGGTTCCATGCCGGTCTGGTGGAAGCCTTCGAGCTGCTTGATATGCTCGTGGTCGACCGCCTTGGCGCCGTCCATCAGGGCTGCGGGGCGGATGTCGTCGCTGGCATAGATATAGCTTTTGACCAGCCCCGGGCACAGCACCGACACGCCGATGCCATGCTTGGCCAACGAATAGCGCAGCGATTCGGACATGCCGCGCACCGCGAATTTGGTGGTGTTGTAGATACCGGGGCTGCCTGCCGCCA
>DATMUT010000256.1:0-11746 GCA_035563755.1 Novosphingobium sp. | reverse complement strand
ATGGCAAGACCTGGGTGGCCGTGGCCAATGCCGACAAGGACCATCCCTATCGCCTCTCGCTCGATCTGGGCGGGGCGCGCTTTGCCCATGTGTCGGGCCGGATGCTGACGGCAGCGCACCTCGACGCGCACAACACCCCCGGCCTGCCCGAAGAAATCGCGCCGCAGCCCTATCGCGGTGGGCAGGTGGCTGGCGGCAGGCTGCTGCTCGACATTCCGGCCAAAGCCATCGTCGTCGTTGCGCTGGACTGAAGCGAAACCCCTGCCTAACCTCGTCTTTCCTCCCCAGCCCAAGGTGTTGCAGCCATGACCGATCCGCTTGCCCTTTCCCGCCGCCATGCGCTTGGACTGATGGGGGCGGCGGCAGGGGCAGGCCTGCTGCCGGCAGCGGCACGCGCGGCAACGGGCGCTGCCCCCGCCGCCACCTGGCGCAGCACGACCGCCGCGCGCCCTTGGCAAAGCCATAGTGTCCCGGCGCTGGCCGCCCCCGGCCCGGGCCTGTTTGCCGTCGATGCCAGCCTGATGCTCGATGCGCCGCGCCAGACCATGGCCGGCTTTGGCGGCGCCTTCAGCGAAAAGGGGTGGGAGGCGCTTTCGCTGCTGGCGCCCAAAGCGCGCGAGGCGGCGCTGGCGGCCCTGTTCGGGGCCGATGGCTGCGCATTCAGCCTGTGCCGCACGCCCATTGGCGCCAGCGATTTTGCCCGCAAATGGTACTCCTACGACGAAACGCCGGGCGATTTCGCGCTCGATCATTTCTCGATCGCCAATGATCGCGAAACGCTGATCCCCTTCATCAAGGCAGCGCAGAGCCAGCGCCCCGATCTCAAACTGTGGGCCTCGCCCTGGTCGCCGCCCTCGTGGATGAAAAAGGGCGGGCATTATGCGCAATCCCCCGCCTGGCCCGGCCAGCCGGCCAACGGTATTGCCCCCACCCAGCTTGGCCACGAGGGCGCTGACAGCTTCATTCAGGAAGACCGCTACTTTGACGCCTATGCCCGCTATTTCGCCCGCTATGTCGAGGCCTATGGGCAGGAGGGCATCGCCATCGGCACGGTCATGCCGCAAAACGAGTTCAACTCGGCCCAGCCCTATGCCTCGTGCTGCTGGACACCGCTGGGGCTGGCGCGCTTCCTGCCCTTCCTGGGCCGGGCGATGGACAAGGCGGGGGTCAGCGTCTTTCTTGGCACGCTCGAACGCGGCAACCCCGATCTTGTCTCGCAAGTCATGGCCGACCCGGCGGCGGCCTCCGTGGTCAAGGGGCTGGGCGTGCAATGGGCGGGCAAGTCGGCCCTGCCGGTGCTGCGCTCGCGCTATCCGGGCATGACCATTTGGGGCACCGAGCAGGAGTGCGGTACCGCCACCAACGACTGGCACTATGCCCGCTATGGCTGGGCCACCATCCGGCAGTATTTCGATGCCGGCATCAGCGCGTGGACCTACTGGAACATGGTACTGCCCAAAGGCGGCCTGAGCAACTGGGGCTGGCCACAGAACAGCCTGATCGTGGTCGACCCGGTGCGGCGCGACTTCACCCTGACGCAGGACTACTGGCTGATGCGCCATCTGGCCGGCGATGTGCGCCCCGGCGCGCGCGCCATTGCGGTCGACAGCTTCCTGGGCTTTGCCGACCAGATCGCCTTCCGCAATCCCGATGGGTCGCTGGTGCTGGTTGCCAACAATGGCCTGGGGCAGCCACAACAGGTGCGCTATGGCATCGGCAAGCAGGTGCTCACGCTCGACCTGCCGGCGGACTCGCTCAACACCATCGTGCTGCCCGCGCACATGGCCCCGTAACACGCAACAGGGCCGGCACGCACTGGCGCGCCGGCCCTGTGTGTTCAAACAGGCTTACATGTTGGGGTAGTTAGGCCCGCCGCCGCCTTCGGGCGCCACCCAGTCGATGTTCTGCGTGGGGTCCTTGATGTCGCAGGTCTTGCAATGCACGCAGTTCTGCGCGTTGATCTGCAGGCGCGTGTCGGCCCCCTCGCCCACGAATTCATACACGCCGGCCGGGCAATAGCGCGCCTCGGGGCCGGCATATTGGCGCAGGTTCACCGCCACCGGCACGGCCGGGTCCTTCAACCGCAGGTGGCAGGGCTGCTCTTCCTCGTGGTTGGTGAAGGAGTACGACACGTTGGTCAGCCGGTCGAAGCTGATGACGCCATCGGCCTTGGGGTAGGCGATGGGGCGATAGAGGTCGGCCCGGCCGGTCGCCTCGGCATCGGTGTGGTGCGCCATGGCGGGCAGGTTCACGCCCAACACGCGCAGCCACATGTCGGCCCCGGCCAGCACCGTGCCCATCGCCCCGCCCCACTTGGCCACCAGCGGCTGGGCGTTCTGCACCAGCTTCAGCTCCTTGGCGATCCAGCTGTCGCGCACGGCCGCATCATAGTCGGCCAGTTCCTCGCCCACGCGGCCAACGGCCAGGGCCGCCGCCATGCTCTCGGCCGCCAGCATGCCCGACTTGAGCGCGGTATGGCTGCCCTTGATGCGCGGCACGTTGACGAAGCCGGCGCTGCACCCCACCAGCACGCCGCCGGCAAAGGCCAGCCTGGGCACCGACTGCCAGCCGCCCTCGTTGATGACGCGCGCGCCATAGGCCACCCGCTTGCCGCCCTCGAGGATCGCGCGGATCTCGGGGTGCTGCTTCCAGCGCTGGAATTCCTCGTAAGGGCTGCCCCAGGGGTTCTTGTAGTCGAGCGCGGTGACGAAGCCCAAAGCCACCTGCCCGGCTGCCTGATGATAGAGGAAACCGCCGCCCCACGAATCGCTTTCCGACAGCGGCCAGCCCTGCGTGTGCAGCACGCGGCCCGGCACATGCTTGTCGGCCGGAATGTCCCACAGTTCCTTGATGCCCAGCCCATAGACCTGCGGCTGGCAATCGCGCTCTAGGTCGAACTGCGCCTTCAGCCGCTTGGTCAGGTGCCCGCGCGCGCCCTCGGCAAAGACGGTGTAGCTGGCCAGCAGGTTCATGCCGGGCTGGTAGTCGCCCTTGGGCTGCCCCTCGCGGTCCAGCCCCATGTCGCCGGTCTGCACGCCGATGACCTCGCCCTTCTCGCCATAAAGCACCTGCGCTGCCGGGAAGCCGGCGAACACCTCGACGCCCAGCTCCTCGGCCTTGCCCGCCAGCCAGCGGCACAGATTGCCAAGGCTGCCGGTGTAATTGCCATCGTTCGACATGAACGGGGGCATGATGGCGTGCGGCATGGCGATCTTGCCCTTGGCCGTGAGCACCCAGTGCCAGTTATCGGTCACGGGCGTTTCGGCCATGGGGCAGCCATCGGTGCGCCAGTCGGGCAGCAGCTCATCGAGCGCGCGCGGATCGACCACCGCGCCCGAGAGGATATGCGCGCCCACCTCGCTGCCTTTTTCCAGAACGCACACGGACAGGTCGGGCGCGATCTGCTTGAGCCGGATCGCGCAGCCAAGGCCGGCAATGCCTGCGCCAACCACAACCACGTCATACCGCATTTCTTCGCGTTCAATCGTCATGTCAGCCGTCATGTCAGCCCCAATCCTTGCATCTTGCCCGGCCAGGGTGGGTGTTCACGCCCCTTGCCCGCCTCTCCCAGGCGGCTAGGCGTTGTACCCGCCTTGCCACCAGTGCACGCTTTCGCCTTGATTGCTGGGTGAACACAGGTCAAGACCCGGCGCGAATGGACAGCAACGATCCCCTGCATTCCGATGGCCAACCCGGCGGCCATCACGGCGCCCCGCCGCCCGATCTGGCAGCAGCGGTTACGGCCGCTCTGGCCTGGTGGAACGAGGCCGGGGTCGATGGCGATTTTCACGATGCCGCCCAGCCCTGGCTGGCCGCCGTGCGCGAGGAGCAGGAAGCCGCCGAGGCGGCCGCAGCGCCGGTGCGCGCCGCCCCGCCGCCGCCCCCTCCCATGGGCGGCGAGGCGCAGAACTGGCCAACCGATCTTGCCGCCTTTGCCCAATGGTGGCTCGACGAAGCCTCGCTCGACAATGGGCAGGTCGAGGGGCGCGTGCTTCCGCGCGGCGTGGCTGGCAGCGCGCTGATGATCGTCGTACCCCAACCCGAGGCCGGCGACGCGCCGGCCGGCCAGTTGCTCTCCGGCCCGCAGGGGCGGCTGCTGGCGGCCATGCTGGCAGCCATGGGCGTAACGCCCGAACAGGCCTATGTGGCCAGCGCCCTGCCCCGCCACACCCCTCACCCCGACTGGGCCGCATTGGCCGCAGGCGGGCTGGGCGCGGTTTTGACTCACCACATCGGCCTTGCCGCTCCGCAGCGGTTGATCCTGCTGGGCGCAAGCGTTCTGTCGCTTTTGGGCCACGACCCAACGAAAATCCCTGCCTTTTTAACCCGTCCTACCCTCATAGAGAACATAGATAACGCTGACAGCCTGCCGCTGATGGTCTCGTACGACCCGGCAATGCTGCTCGAAAGGCCCAAGGCCAAGGCCGGCTTCTGGCGGAACTGGCTGGCTTTTTCGGCGGCGACGGCAGGGCGCAAGGTGGTTTGACAATGCAATGTTGCAGGCCCTTGCAAGGGCCTGAGGGGCATTGAGTGTGGCGCCAGGATCGGGCGCGGACGGCGCCGGCCTGACAGGGCCGGCGAAAAGGGAACAGAACGACGCATGATGAGCAAAGCTCTTACCGCCGCAGGCGCGCGCGCGTGACGGCACGAGCAAAAACGGTCAAACCGGCACGGCGCCGGGCCTTTGGCCTGTCTGCCGCATGTGTGGGCGCGGCATTGGCCCTGGCGCCTTTGGCGGCTCCGGTGGCGCACGCCAATTCGGCCGCTGCCGATTACTTCATGGGCCGCGCCAGCCGCACCGCCGTTCCCCGCCTGCTGACCGAGGATGAGCGCAGCTGGTACAAGGACGCCTTTGCCGCCATCAAGCAGCAGAACTGGGCGCATGTGCAGCAGTTGCTGGCCGACCGCCCCGACGGGCCGCTGCATCCGGTCCTGCGCGCCGAGTATTTTCTGGCCCCCGGCAGCCCCCGGATCGAGCTTGACCAGCTGAGCGGTTGGCTGACCACCGGCACCAGCCTGCCCGAAGCCGAGCAGATCGAGGCGCTGGCCACCAAGCGCGGCGGTATGGCACTGCCGGTTCTGCCCCAGCCGCAGTCGCTCATCGCCCTGCCCACCAATCAGCGCCGCGCCCGCCCCCGCTCGAGCACGGATGGCACGATGCCCGTCTCGGTCGCGGCCGGCATCAACGACAAGATCAAGGCCGACGACCCGGCAGGCGCCCGCCTGCTGCTCGACGGCGTCGACAATGTGCTGAGCCCCGAGGCGCGCGCCGAATGGCGCCAGAAGGTCGCCTGGGCCTATTACATCAACAACATGGATGACGACGCCTATACGATGGCGGTGGCCGGCGCCGGTGGCGCACCGGCGCAAACCGCTGCCGATGGCACGGTCGTGCCGCCTGCAGCCGTGGCTGGCGCCTGGGTGCCCGAGGCATGGTGGGCAGCGGGCCTTGCGGCATGGCGCATTGGCGACTGCCAAAAGGCAGCCGACGCCTTTGCAGGCGCCGCGCGCGCCTCGAATGTCGAGCTGGCCGCTGCTGGTGCCTATTGGCAGGCGCGCGCGCTGGTCCGTTGCCGCCAGCCAGAGAATGCCGCCGCGCCCTTGCGTTTTGCCGCGCGCCTCGACGAGACCATGTACGGTATGCTGGCCGCCGAGCAGCTGGGCTTGCGCCTGCCTGCCAGCCACTCCAGCCCCGATTTCACCCAGACCGACTGGCAGGCCCTGCGCGACACGCCCAACGTGCGCACGGCGGTCGAGCTGGCCGAGATTGGCGAGGACGGGCTGGCCGACGAAGTGCTGCGCCATCAGGCGCGCATTGGCGATGCCGGCCAGTACCGCCCGCTTTCGCGCCTGGCGCGCGACCTGGGGCTGCCGGCCACGCAATTGTGGATGGCCTATAACGCGCCCAGCGGCAGCTCGCCCATGCCCGCCAGCCGCTATCCCACGCCCAAGTGGACGCCGGCCAATGGCTGGCAGGTCGACCCGGCGCTGGTCTTTGCCCATACGCTGCAGGAATCGGCCTTTCGCGCCGCCGTGGTCAGCCCTGCCGGCGCGCGCGGGCTGATGCAGATCATGCCCGCTGCCGCGCACGATCATGCCGCAGGGCTTGGCGTGTCGGGCTCGGTGGCCGATCTGGTGCGGCCCGAGGTGAACCTGGCCTTTGGTCAGGAGCATCTGCAGTCGCTACGCAATGCGCCCGCCACGCAGGGCCTGCTGCCCAAGGTGGTGGCCGCCTATAACGCCGGCATCCTGCCCGTCATGCGCTGGAACACGGCCATTCACGACAATGGCGACCCGCTGCTGTGGATGGAATCGGTGCCCTATTGGGAAACGCGCGGCTATGTGACGACGGTGCTACGCAACTACTGGATGTACGAGCGGCAGGCCGGCGGCGTCTCGGAAAGCCGGGTGGCGCTGGCGCAGGCCATGTGGCCCACCTTCCCGGGGCTTGACGGCGCGCACGCGGTGCGCATGGCTGGCAACGGCCGCTTGCTGGCCATTGCCGACAAATAAGCCGACAAACAAGCTCTGACCGGGAAAGGCCTGCCCTTTGGCGATTGATGAAACGCGGGTGTTCAAACCCATCCGCATCGCACTGCTTACGCTGTCCGACACGCGCACGGCCGAGAATGACACCAGCGGCGACATTCTGGCCGAGAGGATTACCGCCAAGGGCCACACGCTGGCCGCGCGGCTGATCCTGCGCGAGGATGTGGCCCGGCTGGTCGAGCAGCTCGACGCATGGATCGACGCGCCCGACATCGACTGCATCGTTTCGACCGGGGGCACTGGGCTGACCGGGCGCGATGTCACGCCCGAGGCGCTCGACCAGATCCTGGTGGCGCACAATGGCAAGCTGATCCCCGGCTTTGGCGAGCTGTTCCGCTGGCTGTCGTTCAAGACCATCGGCACCAGCACCGTGCAGTCGCGCGCCATGGCGATCATGGCCAGCGGCACCTACATCTTTGCCCTGCCCGGATCGAACGGCGCGGTGAAGGACGGGTGGGACGGCATCCTGCACGAACAGCTCGACAGCCGGAACCGGCCCTGCAACTTTGTCGAGCTGATGCCCCGCCTAAAAGAGGTCTAGAACAGCGCCAGCGCGCCAACGTCCTGCGCGCTCAGTTCGATGCGGAACAGATCGGCCAGCACGCTGCGCCAGTCGGATGGGGTGGCAATTTCCAGCACATCGCTGCGCCCGCGCGAGGACATGGTGAGCCGCCTGCCCGTGAGCGCAGCGAAACCGTCGGGCAGCACGATGCTGGCAACCACCCCGCTGGTAAAGCGGGTTTCGGCGCGGGTGCTGGTCCAGTGGTTCGACATCTCGAGGTCGACCGGGGCCACCTCGCCCAGATCGAAGCTGTATTGCGCCAGCCATTCGGGCTGCGCGCCCATGGCAACGCCGGCGCGCCCGTCGGTGGCCTTGCCCGCGCCGGCACGTTCCAGCAGCCACGCGCCGCCAATGGCCCCCATGTGCCCCACCTGCCGCAGGCGATGGCGCGCGCCATCGGGCGTGATGGCCTGCGCCCCGTCCACCAGCGGCAGGGGCGGCACGTAGCTGCCCCCAAAGCCTGCATCGGCAATCCAGGGCGCGCCGTCGATCTCGACCAAGCGCAGCGTGTGCGTGCGCGGCGGCGCTTCGCCCGCCGCCCCCTGAGCGCCTAGCCACACGCGGCCCAGCAGCGCGCGGTTGGCCAGCCCCAGCCCTGCCAGCACCGCGCCGAACAACGCGTTGTGCTCGAAACAATAGCCACCGCGCCCGCCCTCGACCAGCTTGGCAACGATAGCGCCCGGATCGATGTGAACAGGCCGGCCCAGCATGATGTCGATATTTTCAAACCCGATGTTCAGGCGATGCGCCTGCTGCAACTGGGCCAGCCCTGAAGCGTCAGGGGCAGGCGCCTCGTCCAGCCCAATGCGGCGCAAATAGGCCGCCAGCAGTGCGCCATTGGCCACCGGCTGGCCCTTGTCGGCAAAAGGCATCGTATTGAGGGAGGCGCTATCGGCCATATCGTCACCGTTCCGCTGGGGCGCCGGCGCGTTGTGCCGAACGCACTGCCCTCTAACCGGCGGGCGAAAGAATGGCCAGTGGGCTTGCGCAAATGTTCCACATATGTTCTATATATGCGATGACCTGCCCCCCTCCCCGAGACAGGCCGCGCGGGCGCGGCGCGCAAAGCGGCGATGTGTCGCAACGCTTTGGCCTGCCCGAGCGGGAGCAGGACGGCGACTGGCTCGACATGCGCGAACAGGTGGACGGACCGGCCAACAAACTGCGCACCACCGTGACGCTCGAAGCCGCCCGGCGTATCCTCACCCGCAATACCTCGCCCGACGTGCCTTTCGACCAGTCGATCAACGCCTATCGCGGCTGCGAGCATGGCTGCATCTATTGCTACGCCCGGCCCACCCATGCCTATCTCGACCTGTCGCCGGGGCTGGATTTTGAAACGCGGCTGTTTGCCAAGCCCGAAGCCGCGCGGCTGCTGCGCCGCGAGCTGGCGCGCGCCGGCTATGTGCCGTCGCCCATCGCCATGGGCACCAACACCGACCCCTATCAACCGATCGAGGGCACCTATCGCCTGACGCGGCAGATCCTGGAGCTGTGCCTCGAGGTCGGCCACCCCGTGACGATCACCACCAAATCCGACCGGGTGCTGGCCGACATTGACGTGTTGTCGCAACTGGCGGCGCGGCGGCTGACGGCAGTGGCGGTGTCGGTCACCAGCCTCGATCCGACGCTCTCGCGCATTCTCGAACCGCGCGCGGCCAGCCCGGCCAAGCGCCTGGCCGCGCTCGAGCAACTGGTCGCAGCGGGCGTGCCGGCGATGGTCAATGTCTCGCCCGTCATACCCGCCATCACCGAGGAATGGATCGAGCGCATCCTGGAAGAGGCGGCCGCGCGTGGCGTGCGGCGGGCCAGCTGGATCATGCTGCGCCTGCCCCACGAGGTGGCGCCGCTGTTCCGCGAATGGCTCGAGGTGCATTTTCCCGACCGCGCGGCCAAGGTCATGCATATCGTGCAATCCATGCGCGGCGGGCGCGATTACAATGCCGCCTTTTTCACGCGCATGAAGCCGCAGGGCATCTGGGCCGACCTGACCCGCGCGCGCTTTGGCAAGGCGGCGGCGCGGCTGGGCATGAACGGCGAGCCCTGGCAGGAGCTGGACGTATCGCAATTCCGCCCGCCCGAACGCGACGGGCAGATGCGGCTGTTCTAGTTCAGGCCACCAGCCGCAATTGCGCGCCGCGCTTGGCGGTCAGCGAGACGTTCTCGACGCCGGCAAACCCCGTGACCAGCTCGGCCAGATCGCCATCCAGCGCGAAATCGTGGCCAAGGCGCAGCTTGGGCTCGCGGTCGGTGCCGGTTTTCAGCGTGACCTCGACCGTGCCCGTGCTGCCGCGCTGCAAAACCGCCGCCAGTTCGCCAAACACCTCGGGCAGCGACACCTCGAGGCGCAGGACCATGCGCGCCGTGGCCTTCAGCTCGGACAGGGGCTGCGCGCCGCGCACGGTCACACGCGGCGGCTCGTCGGGGCTGGGGCTGTCGAGTTCGACCGAGAGCAGGATGCATTCGCTGTCGCGCGCCCATTGCACGAAATTGTCGACCAGCCCCTCCTCGAAGCACGAGGCCGAAAACTGGCCCGACGAGTCCGAGAAATCGGCCATGATGAAGTCCTTGCCGCGCTTGGTTTTGCGCTTCTGGACGTTCTCGACCATCGCGGCCATGACCGCGCCGGTGCGCACGCCGCCGCTGCCATGCGCCGTCAGGCTGGCATGGGTGCGCGCGCCATTGGCCGAGGCCACCGCGCGCCATTGCTCGACCGGGTGTGCGGCGAAATAGAAGCCGAAATTCTCGCGCTCCTTGGCCATCTGGTCCTGCCTGCTCCAGGCGGGCGTATCGACCAGCCGCAGCGAGCCGGCAGAGCCGGCATCGCCGCCAAACAGGCCGCCCTGCCCGCTGGTGCGGGTGCGCTCGGCCTCGTCGGCGGCGGCCAGCAGCATGTCGGCATTGGCCAGCACCTTGGCACGGTTGGGTTCCAGATCGTCAAACGCCCCGCTGCCCGCCAGCCCTTCCAGCATGCGGCGATTGAGCGAGCCATAGGGCACGCGGGTGAACAGGTCCTCCAGATCCTTGAAGCGGCCGTTGGCCTCGCGCTCGGCCACGACCTGCTCCATCGCCTTTTCGCCCACGTTGCGGATGCCCGCCAGCGCATAGCGCACCTGATACGACGTGCTGGTCTGCTCGACGGTGAACTCGGCCTCGGAATGGTTGAGGCAGGGGCCGGCAACGACGATGCCGTTGCGCCGCATGTCGTCGACGAAGATCGCCAGTTTTTCCGACTGATGCATATCGAAGCACATGGCCGCCGCGTAAAATTCCTGCGGGTAATGCGCCTTGAACCACGCCGTTTGATAGGCCAGCAACGCATAGGCGGCCGCGTGCGACTTGTTAAAACCATAGCCGGCGAATTTGTCGATCAAGTCGAACAGCTCGTTCGCCTTGGCCGCCGGAATGTCGGACACCGCCTTGCAGCCCTCGACGAAGCGGGTGCGCTGCTTGTCCATCTCGGCCTGCACCTTCTTGCCCATCGCGCGGCGCAGCAAGTCTGCGTCACCCAGCGAATAGCCCGCCAGGATCTGCGCGGCCTGCATCACCTGTTCCTGATAGACGAAGATGCCATAGGTTTCGGCCAGAATGCCCGAGAGCTTGTCATGCGGGAATTCAATGGGCGCCAGGCCGTTCTTGCGCTGGCCGAACAGGGGAATATTGTCCATCGGGCCGGGGCGGTAGAGCGAGACGAGCGCGATAATATCGCCGAAATTGGTGGGTTTGACCGCCGCCAGCGTGCGCCGCATGCCTTCGGATTCCAGCTGGAACACGCCCACCGTATCGCCCCGCTGCAACAGGGCATAAACGTCGGCATCCTCCCACGAGAGCGTGCCAAGATCGATGCTGATGCCCCGCCGCCCCAGCAGATCGACCGCCTTGCGCAGGATCGAGAGCGTTTTGAGGCCCAGGAAGTCGAACTTGATAAGCCCGGTGTCCTCGACAAACTTCATGTCGAACTGCGTGACCGGCATGTCCGAACGCGGATCGCGGTAGAGCGGCACCAGTTGCGCCAGCGGCCTGTCGCCAATCACCACGCCGGCCGCGTGAGTCGAGGAGTTGCGCGGCATTCCCTCGAGCTGCATCGCCAGATCGATCAGGCGCTTCACCTCGGGGTCGTTGCTGTATTCGCGGTGCAGCTCGGGCACGCCGTTCAGCGCGCGCTCAAGGCTCCACGGGTCGGTCGGGTGGTTGGGCACCATCTTGGTCAGCCGGTCGACCTGACCATACGACATCTGCAGAATACGGCCCGTGTCGCGCAGCACCGCGCGCGCCTTCAGCTTACCAAAGGTGATGATCTGCGCCACGTGATCGGCGCCATATTTGCGCTGCACATAGCGGATCACCTCGCCGCGCCTTGTTTCGCAAAAGTCGATGTCGAAGTCGGGCATCGACACGCGCTCGGGGTTGAGGAAGCGCTCGAACAGCAGACCCAGCTTGAGCGGATCAAGATCGGTGATGGTGAGCGCCCAGGCCACCAGACTGCCAGCGCCCGAACCACGCCCCGGCCCAACCGGAATGTCGTTTTGCTTGGCCCACTGGATAAAGTCGGCCACGATCAGGAAGTAGCCGGGGAACCCCATGCGGATGATGATGCCGGTTTCGAAATCGAGACGCTCGGCATATTCGAGGAAA
>DATMUT010000255.1:0-2881 GCA_035563755.1 Novosphingobium sp. | reverse complement strand
TCGATGACCAGGAGTGTCGGGTTGACATAGTGGCGCAGCCGCCGTCGCAGTGTTGAATCGCTATCGAGCGCGGCAAGATCGCCCAACAATTGACCTGCGGTGGTAAACAGTGCGGTGTGACCGTGGATGACGGCCTGATGGGCGATGTTTTGCGCCAGGGTCGATTTGCCGATTCCGTTGGGGCCGACCAGGATTGCGTTGGTGGCGTCGTTGAGGAATTCGAGCGACATCAGGGCTTCGATGGCGGGCTTGTCGCATTTCTTTGGCCACGCCCAGTCGAAGTCGCACAGCGGTTTGAAGCGGCCGATATGCGCCTCTTTGAGGCGGCGCTCCAGGCTGCGACGTGCTCGCTCCTGCTCCTCCCATTCGATGAGGTCGTGGAGCCATCCGGCGGCGGTGGCGTCGTGCCAATGGGCGAGCAGGCCGTGGAGGCCGAGTGCCTTGGCTCTGGCATGCAGGACATCGAGGTTATTCATCGGACGTCCCCTTGAGTTGGTCGTAGAGTTCGAGCCTGGGCGGTCGGACGGCAACGTCGCGCGCCTGGACATGGTCGGACAGATTGGCGGCGACGGGCGGCAGCTGCTGGCACTCATGGCGCCGCCGCTCAAGGGCGAGGCGGACGGCGCTTGGGTGAGGCACGTTGCGATCGAGCGCCTCGATGATGGCGGCTTGCAACTCTGCGGCGCCGTAGCGATCCAATAGCCGAAGCAAGGCTCCGGTGATAGATCCGAGATTGCTGCCGCGCTCGGCGGCGCGGATCAGCAAGGTCTTGCTGGCGGGCGCCGCATGAGAGAGGCGGTCGGCGCCGCGGTGCTGGCGGGCGGCATGTTTTTGCTCGACCAGGGCCTGAATATGGGCGGCGTCCTCGATCTGGGCGCCCTTGTCGTAACTGCGTCGATGACGGGCGAGGATGTGCTGGCCGTCGACAATACGCACCTCGTCGGGATCGGCGAGCACGGTGAGCGGGCGCCGCACGTGGGTGTGGGGGATGGAATAATCATTCAGATCGAAACGGACATACGGCGCCTTGCCGGCTGTGACGGCCACCCGCTCGAGCAGCGGGTAGGCGTTGTCAGGCAACTTCAGCAGAAGTTGCGCTTCCGCGGCGAAGGCCTCGCGAACGCTGAGGCTATTTTGTTCGGGGCAGGGTCGATCCGCCGCCAGGCCTCGGCACCAGACATCAGCCTGAGCATTGAGGTCATCCAGATCAGCAAATTCGCGGGCTGCGAAGAAGCTCGAACGGACGTATCGAATCGCTCGTTCGACCCGGCCTTTTTCATTCCCTCTGGCGACGGCTACAGGACGCGGATCAAATCGATAGCGTCCAGCAAACTCGAACAGGGTGGGATGAAAGCGGATGACGTCACCTTGGCGCTCCAGCACAGCGCTTTTGAGATTATCGTAGAGGATGACTTTTGGGACCCCGGGCCATGCCTCAAAGGCCTCCACATGGCCGCGCAGGAAGTTTTCCATGCGGGCATTGAGGAAGAAGCGCAGAAAGATCTGGCGCGAATAGCTCAGCACCATGACGAAGGCCATCAACGGACGGCGTGCGCGGCCGATCACGAGATGACCGAAGTGTGCCCAGTCGACCTGGGCCTGCTCGCCTGGCAGAGTGCGCAGACGCAAAAAGGCTTCGGCCTTTGGACGTGGTCGCAGGCATGCGATGAGATGCCGGAAGTGATGGGGGCTGCCGCGGTAACCGCGCTCGTGCACCATTACGTACAGCCTGCTGGCGGCCAGCATTGGAAACTTTTCCAAGGTCTGGTGGATGAAGGGCAGGTAAGGATCGATCCGCGCCGGGCGTGGCCGCAGGCCGATTGGTGGCAGACCGGCTCGGGCGAGCACCCGCTTCACCGTTCCACGATTTATGTTGAGCTGGCGGGCGATGGTGGTCGGAGGCCATTTCTCGACGTGGAAATAGCGCAGGATTTGAGCCTCGCATTCAGGGGGGATCGTCATGATCGGGTCGTCCTCGGTGAGGTTGGGAGACGTTTCGAGGGACCCGGCGGCGGCGCAAGAATCCTTGACGAACAAACTGCGAGCAGCGGCATCCGCACCAGTAGCAGTGCCATTTCCATCGCCTTGCGTCAGGGGAAGGTGAAGGTTCGCTTGCTGTCACCGCCGAGCCCGGCAACACCAAATCATCCGGTGGCGGTGGTGGTGAACCCTGATGCGTCACGTTGTTTTGCCGGGCGCGCCAGCGACGGGCCCGTACCGCATGGGCCAGACGCCCGCGGCGGCTCGTCTGGTAGCGCCGACCGGCGGCACGCTGGGCGTGATATCGGGCCTCCTGCGCACAGCCGCCGGCACAATAGATCTGACCGCGGTCGCAGCAGCTGCAAATAAGCACCTGTGTTCGACAACGGACACACACGAACAACCGGGCCGGCGCCGCCACCGGCGCGAGCCCGCCCACGCATGGACGCCGATCGCAATGCTTGGAATAATGCCCCGGCATGCGTGCTCGGCACGGTGTGGGGCACGGCGTCGATTCGGAACTTGGCGGTTTAGGTCGGCGCCGTGCCTGCCAGTCTGGCAGGTGGTCAACGCGCAATTGTGCGCTCGATCCACCTCGTCACATCTGCGGCGCACGCCGACCTGTGGATATGTGGACAACGCAAGCGCGTTGCCCAGAGACCCACAGGACCAAAAAGCAAAAGCAAGCGTCAATTTGATTGCTTTGGAAGCACAGCATTCAAACCAGGTCCGTCACAACCCCGACCGTCAGCCCGGGCAGCCGCGACACCCGTCCCCGCATTCGGTATCTATCCTGGCCACCATTCACAAAAAAGGATTTTGGAAATGTTCGCGGTCCCACGGACCGCTGGCAGGTCCTACGCAGTTCGCTGCCAGACGTTGCGGAAACCGGTTTCACTCT
>DATMUT010000254.1:0-6372 GCA_035563755.1 Novosphingobium sp. | reverse complement strand
GCCAGCTGGCCGTCCTTCTCGCACACGAAATACTTCTGGTTGACCCGCGCGGTCAGCTGGATCGTCTCGGGCGGCACTTCGAGGAATGCCTCGTCAAAGCGGCCCAGCAGCGGCACCGGCCATTCGGTCAGGCCAGCGTTTTCGACCACCAGCCCCTCGTCAGCCACCAGCGTCAGGCCGGCTTCGGCGGCAACGGCAGCGGCGCGGCTGCGCACGATGTCCTGCCGCTCCTCGTGGCTGACCAGTACATGCGCCTCGCGCAGCTGGCCGGCATAGCTGCCGGCATCGGCCACCTCGATCGCGCCGCTCGAGTGGAAGCGATGCCCCACCGTCGCGCGGCCCGACACGATGCCGCCCACCTCGCAATCGACCACGACGCCGTCGAGCAGCGCGACAATGCCCTGAAGCGGACGCACCCAGCGCAGCGATTCCGTGGACAGCGAGGCCGCCCCCCAACGCTGCGACTTGGGCCAGCTGAAACCGCGCACGATCTGCGGGATCGCCTCGGCCAGCACATCGGCGGTGGCGCGGCCCGGCTTCTCGGTAATGGCAAAAAGCACGCCGTCACGCTCGACCAGTTGCTCGCGCGTGAGGCCGGTCTTGCGCAGGAAACCTGCCAGCGCCTGCTCGGGCGCCGAAGCCTTGGGGCCTTTGACTTCCTCGCTCACGGCCTGCGTTGCGGCGGGCAGGCCGCGCGCGATCAGCGCCAGGCGGCGCGGGGTCGACCATACGGTCAGCTCGCCAAAGGCAACGCCTGCGCCCTGCATCGCGGCGCGGAACAGCTTTTCCAGCTCGGCGCGGGCGCCGGCCTGCATGCGCGCCGGGATTTCCTCGCTGCGCAGTTCGAGAAGAAAGTCGCTCACTTGCTCCACCCCGGAAATTTGGCGGCCCATTCGGCCTCGTTCTTCTCGATCCATGCCTCGCACGAACCCTTGGCCAGATCGCGCACGCGGCCAATGTAGCTGGCGCGCTCCTGCACCGAGATCACGCCGCGCGCCTGCAGCAGGTTGAACAGGTGCGAGGCCTCGATCGCCTGCTCATAGGCGGCCAGCGGCACGCCAGCGGCCAGACAGCGGGCGCATTCGGCCTCGGCCTTGGCAAAACCGTCGAACAGCGAGGCGGTGTCGGCCACCTCGAAGTTGTACTTTGACATTTCCTGCTCGTTCTTCAGGAACACGTCGCCGTAGGTCACGCCCTCGTTGTTGAAGCGCAGGTCATAGACCCGGTCCACGCCCTGAATGTACATGGCCAGGCGCTCGAGACCATAGGTCAGCTCGCCGGCCACCGGCTTGCAGTCAAAACCGCCCACCTGCTGGAAATAGGTGAACTGCGTGACTTCCATGCCATCGCACCACACTTCCCAGCCCAGGCCCCAGGCGCCCAGCGTCGGGCTTTCCCAGTCGTCCTCGACAAAGCGGATGTCGTGGGCCAGCGGGTCAACGCCAATCGCGGCCAGCGATTGCAGGTACAGCTCCTGCAGGTTCTCGGGGCTGGGCTTCAGGATCACCTGATACTGGTAATAGTGCTGCAGGCGATTGGGGTTCTCGCCATAGCGGCCGTCGGTCGGGCGGCGGCTGGGCTGCACATAGGCGGCCTTCCACGGCTCGGGGCCCAGCGCGCGCAGCGTGGTGGCCGGGTGAAACGTACCTGCCCCCATGCGCATGTCATAGGGTTGCAGGATCAGGCAGCCCTGTTTGCTCCAGAAATCGTGGAGCGTGAGGATCATGTCCTGAAAGCTCAGCGGTGTGGCGTTTGCGCTCATAATGGCTGGCCTTTGGCTGATGGGCGTGGCCCGGTCAATGGGGCGAGGCCCCCGCCCCCTGCCGAAGGGCGGATTTGCCACGGTTTTGTGCCCGCACGATGCCCTGCGCGCCACACTCTGGCAAAGCTGGCGGCCACTGCCGGTCGACTTGGCCCCGTCACGCGCTATAGATGCGGCCCATGAAGCTGATCCGCCGCATTTCCTCCGCCCCCGCTTTCGCCCTCGCTGTGGTTTCCGGTTCGCTGCTGGCGCTGCAACCACCCATGGCCGCCCCGCTGGCAGCCCAGACGGCTCCTGCTCAGCCAGCTCCGGCCCAACCCGCCCCGAGCCATGTTGCTCACAAGCCCAAGGTCAAGGCCCGCCCTGCCCTGTGGCGGCTGGGCAAGGGGCAGTCGCGGGTCTACCTGCTGGGCACGGTTCACGCCCTGCCCGACAATGTGGTGTGGATGGATGGGCCTGTGGCGGTAGCCTTTGCCAATTCCGACACGCTCGTCACCGAGATTATCGAGAAAAGCCCCGAGGAGATGCGCAAGATCGTCACCGACAAGGCGATGCTGCCCGAGGGCCAGTCGCTGCGCGACATGCTCGACCCCAAGCCACGGGCCGCCGTCGAGAAAGCGCTGGCGGCCAATGGGTTGCCGGCCAATACCCTCGACCGGTTCAAGCCCTGGTATGCAGCGGTGGCGCTCTCGACCATCCCGCTGATGCACTCGGGGTACGATCCGGCCAACGGGGTTGATGCGCGCCTGTCGGAAATGGCCAAATCGCTGGGTCGCCAGCACGAGGCGCTCGAAACCGCGGAATACCAGCTTGGCCTGTTCGACCAGCTGCCCATCGAGGCGCAAAAGCGCTATCTGAACGAAGTCGCGACCGGCGCCCCCTCGATCCGCCGCGACCTTGACCGCATGATCGCGGCCTGGAAGGCAGGCGATGCAGCCGGCCTCGCCCGCTTGATGAATGAGGACGAGAACGACCCGCAGCTCACCCGCATCCTGCTGACCGACCGCAACAAGGCATGGGCGCAGTGGATCCGCAACCGGCTGGACAAGCCCGGCATCGCGCTTGTTGCCGTTGGCGCGGGCCATCTCTCGGGGCCAGGCAGCCTGCTGGCGCAACTCAGGGCGCTGGGGCTGAACGCGGTTCGCGTGCAGTGAGCCGCTTATCGCGGGCGTGCGCCGCTGCTCTGGTGGCGCTGGCGGTGCTGGTGGCCAGCTGCGCCCGCACCGATCCGGCGACCCCCGCCCTGTGGCGCGTGGAGGGGCCAGGCGGGCAATATGCGTGGCTGTTCGGCACGATCCACGCCCTGCCCCGCCCGGCCGCGTGGCGCACCCCTGCTGTGACCAAGGCGCTGGCCAGCAGCGACAGCCTGCTGGTCGAGATCGCCGCGCTCAATGATGATGGCGCGACGGCGCGCGCCTTTGCCGCTGCGGCCCACACGCCGGGCCAGCCTGCGCTCGACCAGCGGGTGCCGGCAGCGCTGCGCCCCGCGCTGGATAAAGCGCTGGCGCGCATCGGGCGCAAGCCGGGCGATTTTGCCGATACCGAAAGCTGGGCTGCCGCAATCATGCTGGCGCAGGGCAGCGCGGGCGAGGCAGATCCGGCCAATGGCGTTGACCGCGCCCTGCTGGCCGATCACGGCGCCCTGCCAGTGGACGAACTCGAGGGGGCGGCCGGTCAGTTCGCCGTGTTCGACCGCCTGCCCGAGGCGGCCCAGCGCGCATTGCTGGCCAGCGTTTTGACGCCGGGCGACAGTCCCGATGATTTGGGCGCGGCATGGCGGCGCGGCGATATGGCCGCCCTTGACCACGAAACGCGCGAGGGCATGCTGGCCAACCCTGCCCTGCGCGAGGCTCTGTATGTGGCGCGTAACCGCGCATGGGCCGCCCGCATTGCCGGAGCATTGGGGCAGCGCCGGCACCCCTTCGTGGCCGTGGGCGCGGCGCATATGGCCGGGCCTGATGGCTTGCCGGCCATGCTGGCGGCCCAAGGCTATCGCATTACGCGCGTGGAATAAGGCATGCCGACCCATTCCATCTTGCCTTTTTCGCGCTCTGCCATTAAGGGCGCCCGCTTCCCGTCATGGTCATCCCTGGAGGCGTGGCGGGTGTAATTTCAGTTCCAGAATTTTTCGAAAGGCAAGTGTTATGAGCAATTCGCTGACCCTGCCGGCCGAGACGCGCGCGAAGACTGGCAAGGGAGCCAGCCGTGCCCTGCGTCGTGAAGGTCGCGTGCCCGTGGTCGTCTATGGTGGTGGTGCAGAGCCGGTTTCGGCTCACGTCGAGGAAAAGGAGCTGACCCGTCAGCTTCACACCGGCACGTTCTTCGATTCGGTTATCGAAGTCGTGATCGATGGCCAGACCATCCAGACCACGCCCAAGGATGTTGCGTTCCACCCCGTGAACGACCGTCCTCTGCACGTGGACTTCCTGCGCGCCTGACGCAGCGCCCGCGCCCCGGCGCGGCGATGAACGGGCGGGAAAGACAGGCCGGTTTCGGCCATCTTTCCCGCCCTTTCGTTTGAGCAATAGACGAGAGAGCGCGATGCAATTGTGGGTCGGCCTTGGCAATCCGGGCGAGCAATACCGCCTGAACCGGCACAATGTGGGCTTCATGGCCTGCGAGGTGATTGCCGACATCCACCGCTTTGGCCCCGTGCAGAAGAAATTCCAGGGCTGGGTGCAGGACGGGCGCATTGGCGGGCAGCGAGTGATCCTGCTACGCCCCGCGACCTTCATGAACGAAAGCGGGCGCGCCGTGGCCGAGGCCATGCGCTTCTTCAAGCTCGAGCTTTCGGCCCTGACCGTGTTCCACGACGAGCTGGACCTGCCGCCCATGAAGGTGAAGGTCAAGATGGGCGGCGGCCATGCCGGCCACAACGGCCTGCGCTCGATCGACAGGCATCTGGGCGCCGATTTCCGCCGCGTGCGCATTGGCATTGGCCATCCGGGCCACAAGGACCGCGTGACCGGCCATGTGCTGGGCAATTACGCCAAGTCGGAAATGGACCCGCTGGCCGACATGCTGGGCGCCATGGCTGCCGAGGCGGAATGGCTGGCCAAGGGCGACGATGTGCGTTTCATGAATGACATTGCGCTTCGCCTGAAGGATATGGGCGCCTGAAGGATATGGGCGCCTGAAACAGCGGCCACTGTTATATAACCCAATTCAGCGTTAACGCGCTCTCAACCCTTTTCGCGCCAATACCTTGACCGACATCTCCCGCAAGGACGGCCTTGCAGGAGCCGGGCATTGTTGCCCGCTGACGATCGGGGGCCAAGGTGAGCTGGGGCAACAGGGCAAAGATGCAGAAGCTTGCCGTGGGCGGAGTTGTTGTTGGCAGCGTGTTGCTGGCCGTTGCCGGCTTGGCGCACAGGGCCGATTGCCTGAACGAAGGCGCGCGGCTGCTGAACGAGACTGTCGCCTTCTCGCAGGGCAAGCACATGCCATCGACCAGCGCGAACCACGAGGCCGAGCGCATTGCTCCGCCGCCTGCACCTCTGCCAATGGCGCACAAGACGGCCCGAGCGCCCCAGCCTTTTGTCGCAGCCCAACCGCATCTTACCCCCGAGAGCTTTGGCCCGCGCGTGCAAATGGCCGCTCAGAGCGATCCCTTCGCCCGGCATGAACTGCCCGCGCAATCGACCGATACAGGCGATGCAGGCCCTGCCTATGCCAACCAGTCCACCTCGGGCGGCAGCACGGCCGCAGGTCAGGGCGGCGCTGGAGGAGCCGGCGGCGCAGGAGGCGCGGGAGGCATGGGCGGCGGTGCTGGCGTAATGACTGTCACGGCCAGCGCGAGCGCAACCACCGGCACAGTCCAGAACGAACGCGGCGCACACGGCTGGGCCCCCTGGCATCGAAGCACAGACGACAGCCTTGACGGCGAAAGCTATGGCGCGGGCGCGACGCAGGTGCCTGAACCTGGCGCCGCCGGCCTTCTGGGCGCAGGGCTGGTTGCCCTTGCCTTTGCCCGCAGGCGCCGCCAACTGGGCACACCTGCCGCTGCCTGAGCCGGTTTTGCCCCCGGCTATTTCTCTCGCTTCACGCCAAGTCTTGCGCCTTGCACGGCAGAGGCTTTGCTTTGCCCGCAATCCTGTTCTAAGGGGCGCCAGTTTCGCAGGGCTGGCCGCGCGCCGGCCCGCAACAGGCGCAGCTCGCGCATGAGCGGCCCTGACGCACCAGTTTCGGAGTAGAGATAATGGGTTTTCGTTGCGGGATCGTGGGGCTTCCCAACGTCGGCAAGTCCACGCTGTTCAACGCGCTGACCGAGACGCAGGCGGCGCAGGCGGCGAATTATCCCTTCTGCACGATCGAGCCGAACGTGGGCAATGTCGGCGTGCCCGACCCGCGCCTCGACAAGCTGGCCGAAATTGCCGGCAGCCAGAAGATCATCCCCACGCAGCTGGGCTTCGTCGACATTGCCGGCCTGGTGCGCGGCGCGTCCAAGGGCGAAGGTCTGGGCAACCAGTTCCTGGGTAACATCCGCGAGGTGGACGCCATCGTCCATGTGCTGCGCTGCTTCGAGAATGACGACATCCAGCATGTCGACAACCGCGTCGACCCGCTGTCGGACGCCGAGACGGTCGAGACCGAACTGATGCTCTCGGACC
>DATMUT010000253.1:0-6076 GCA_035563755.1 Novosphingobium sp. | reverse complement strand
CTCGGCGCAGGCGCTGATCGAGGCGGGCCATGCCGGGCTCACCGCCGTGCGCGCCGATTTCTACCCCAATGTCGATATTCGCGCCTTTGCCGGCTCCTCGGCGCTGGGCATCGGCTCGCTGTTCACTGGCAAGGCGCTGGTGGCCGGCGCTGGCCCGGCCATCCACCTGCCCATTTTCGAGGGCGGCGCGCTCAAGGCCAAGTATCGCGCGATGGTGGCCGAGAACGACATGCTGATCGCGCAATATAACGAAGCCGTGGTCAAGGCCGTCAAAGAGGCCGCCGACGCCCTCTCCTCGGTCGAGACGAACCGCGCCGATGCCGAGCAGCAGAACGCCATGCTGGCAGCGCTGGAAAAGACCGTGGCGCTCGACCATATCCGGGTGAAGAGCGGGCTTGGCACGCGTTTTGACGTGCTCAACGCCGATGAGCGCCTGCTTTCGGCCCGGCAGACCCAGGTGAACATCGCCGCCGATGGCGCGGTGCGCCGCATCCAGCTGCTGGTGGCGCTGGGGGGCGGCTTTACCCCGCTGCCCGCCGCCGCCAAGCCGCTTGCCAGCGCACCTGCACAACAGGCATCCAGCCATGAATGACCAGCGCCACTCCTTCGAGCGCGAAAGGGAAGCCCCTTTGAACGACCACAGCCACGCCGACACCCTTGCCCCCTCGCGCCAGAAGGCTGCCGCAAGGCGGCGCGGCCTGCTGCTGCTGGGCGGCGCGGTGGCTCTGGCTGCGCTGGCCTATGGCGGCTACGAGCTGCTGTTTGCCGGCAGCCACGAGACGACCGACGATGCCTATGTGGCGGGCGACGTGACGCAGGTGACCGCGCGTGATGCCGGCACCGTCATTGCCGTTCACGCCGAGGGCACGCAGGCCGTCAAGGCCGGGCAGCCGCTGGTCGACCTTGACCCGGCGCTGGCCGATGCGGCGCTGGCTTCGGCCGAGGCCGATCTGGCCCGTGCCGTGCGGCAGGTGCGCTCGGGCTTCAGCCGGGTCGACACCGCCCAGGCCGAGATTGCCGAGGCGCAGACCCGCCTTGCCGCCGCGCAAAGCGACCTGTCGCGCCGCCAGCAGGCGGTGAGCGCAGGCGCCGTCTCGGGCGAGGAAGCGGCCCATGCCGGCGATGCGGTCAAGGCCGCGCAAGCCTCGCTGGCGCTGGCGCAAAGCCACCGCGCCGATGCGCTGACCGCGATCGACGGCACCGATGTCACCTCGAACCCGGCGGTGCTGGCGGCCATTGCCGCGGTCAAGCGCGCAGCCATCGTGCGCGGCCACATGCACATTGCCGCGCCCATCGACGGCGTGGTGGCCAATCGCGCCGTGCAGTTGGGGCAACAGGTCGCACCCGGCTCGTCGCTCATGTCGATCGTGCCGCTGATGCAGGTGTGGGTCGATGCCAACTTCCGCGAGACGCAGTTGGCCGATCTGCGCATGGGCCAGCCCGTCACGCTCAAGTCCGACGCATGGGGCGGCGATGTCACCTATCACGGCAAGATCATCGGCATGAACGCCGGTTCGGGCAGCGCCTTTGCCCTGTTGCCGGCGCAGAACGCCAGCGGCAACTGGATCAAGATCGTGCAGCGCGTGCCGGTGCGCATCGGCCTCGACCCCAAGGAACTGGCCGCGCACCCCTTGCGCATCGGCCTTTCGCTCACGGTTGATGTCGACACCGCCAACCGCAGCGGTCCGCCCATTCTGGGCGGCGCGGCGCGGCAGGAACCGGCCGTCTCGGCCGATCAGGTCGGGCCCGAGGTCGAGGCGCGCATCCGCCAGATCATCGCTACCAATTCGGGCGCCGGCGCGGCGCATCGCCCGTGAGCGGCGCCCCTGCCGGGGCAGCCCCCGCAAACGCCGCCCCCGCCGGTCCGCCGCCGCTGCAAGGGCCAGCGCTGGCCTTCGTCGCGCTGGCGCTGGCGCTGGGCAGCTTCATGCAGGTGCTCGACAGCACCATCGCCAACGTCGCCCTGCCCACCATCTCGGGCAATCTGGGCGAGAGCAGCGACACCGGCACCTGGGTCATCACCGCCTTTGCGGTGGCCAATGGCGTCACTGTTCCGCTCACGGGCTGGCTGATGCGGCGCTTTGGCCTGGTCACGGTGTTCACCGTCAGCGTTGGCCTGTTCACCTTCGCCTCGTTCCTGTGCGGCATCGCCTGGAGCCTGCCCAGCCTGATCGCCTTCCGCCTGCTGCAAGGCGCGGTGTCCGGCCCGATGATCCCGGGCAGCCAGGCGTTGCTGATCGCGGTGTTCCCGTCTGAAAAGCGGGCCGTGGCGCTGTCCATCTGGTCGATGACGGCGCTGATCGGCCCGGTGGCCGGCCCCATCATGGGCGGCTACATCTCGGACCATTTCCACTGGGGCTGGATTTTCCTCATCAACGTGCCGGTGGGCATTTTCACCGTCACAGCGCTGACGATCAAGCTGCGGGCTTATAATTCGCCGCGGGTCAAGCTGCCCATCGATCTTGGCGGGGTCATCCTGCTGGTGGTGTGGGTGGGCTGCCTGCAGGTGGTGCTCGACATGGGCAAGAACGCCGACTGGTTCAACGCGCCCTACATCTGCGTGCTGACGGCAATTTCGATCGTCGCCTTCATCGCCTGGGTCATATGGGAACTGACCGAGGAGCACCCCGCGGTCGACCTGTCGCTGTTCAGGAACCGCAATTTCGCGCTGGCCACGATCAGCTTTTGCCTGGGCTATGCTTTCTTCTTTGCCAACAACCTGCTGATGCCGCTGTGGATGCAGCAGCAAGAGGGCTATACGGCAACCTGGGCGGGCATTGTCGCGGCGCCGGCGGGCCTGATCGCCTTCTTTGCCTCGCCGGTAGTGGCGCGGCTGTCGGGCAAGGTCGATGTGCGGCTGCTGGCCAGCATTGCGCTGGGGGCCTTTGCGGTGTCCTACTACATGCGCACCGGCTTTTCCGAGCAGACCGACTTCCTGCATTTCGTGCTGCCGATTTTCGTGCAGGGCCTGGCGATGGGCATGTTCTTCATGTCGATGACCACGCTCGCGCTCGACCGGCTGCCCGAATATCGCATCCCCTCGGCCTCGGGCATCTCGAACTTCGCGCGCATTACCGGCGGCGCCTTTGCCGCCTCGATCGTGACCACCGTGTGGGACCGGCGCGAGGCACTGCACCAAAGCCGCCTGACCGAATTCGCCAACCCTGCCAACCCGGCCTATAATGGCGCGATGCAGCACCTGCAGGCCGTTGGCATGAACCACCAGCAGGCCAGCGGCGCACTCGACCGGGTGGTGGTCAATCAGGCCTACCTGCTCTCCTCGATCGACATCTTCTGGGTCAGCTCGATCTGTTCGGCCGCGATGCTGGCGCTGATCTGGCTGAGCCGGCGGCCCGCGCCCCCTGCCCCCGGCACGGTGGTTGCCGCCGACTAAGGGCTGGAAAACGCAGAAGGGGGCACCAGAACGGCGCCCCCTTTTTTGTCAGCCTCTCGCTTGGCTCAGTCCACGTAATGCGCCGAGGTCTTGGCGCGCACTTCCTCGGCAGTCACGCCGGGCGCCAGTTCGACCAGCTTAAACGGGCTGGCATGGTCGGGGCGCTGGAACACGGCCAGATCGGTCACGATCATGTCGACCACATTCTTGCCGGTCAGCGGCAGGGTGCAGGCCGGGATGAACTTGGGGCTGCCGTCCTTGGCGCAATGCTCCATCACGACGATGATCTTCTTGACGCCGGCGACGAGATCCATCGCGCCGCCCATGCCCTTGATCATCTTGCCCGGGATCATCCAGTTGGCGATGTCGCCATTCTCGGCCACTTCCATCGCGCCCAGAACGGTGAGGTCGATATGCCCGCCGCGGATCATCGCAAAGCTCTGCGCGCTGTCGAAGAAGGCCGACTGCGGCAGCTGGCTGATCGTCTGCTTGCCGGCATTGATCAGGTCGGCATCGATCTCGTCCTCAAAGGGGAACGGGCCGATGCCCAGCATGCCGTTTTCCGACTGCAAGGTTACGGTCACACCCTCGGGCACGTGATTGGCCACCAGCGTGGGGATGCCGATGCCAAGGTTCACATAGAAACCGTCCTGCAGTTCGCGCGCGGCGCGGGCGGCCATTTCATCGCGGGTCCAGGCCATTATGCGGTCTCCCTCGCACGCGTGGTGCGGAATTCGATCTTCTTGTCATAGCTGCCCAGCACGATGCGTTGCACATAAACGCCCGGCAGGTGGATGGCGTCGGCGTCCAGCTGGCCCGGCTCGACAATCTCCTCGACCTCGACCACGCAGACCTTGCCGGCGGTGGCGGCAGGCACGTTGAAGTTGCGCGCCGTCTTGCGGAAAACTACGTTACCCGTGGTGTCCGCCTTCCAGCCCTTGACGATGGCCAGGTCGGCGAAGATGCCCTGCTCGAGGATATAGTCCTCGCCGTTGAAGCTCTTCACTTCCTTGCCCTCGGCCACCAGCGTGCCGACGCCCGTCTTGGTGTAGAAGCCGGGGATGCCCGCGCCGCCCGCGCGCAGCCGCTCGGCCAGCGTGCCCTGGGGGGTGAATTCCACCTCCAGCTCGCCGGCCAGATACTGCCGCTCGAACTCCTTGTTCTCGCCCACATAGGACGAGATCATCTTCTTCACCTGCTTCGAGCGCAGCAGCTTGCCGATGCCCTCATTGTCGATGCCGGCATTGTTGCTGGCAAAGGTCAGGTCCTTGGTGCCGGCCTGCTGGATCGCATCGATCAGCCGCTCGGGGATACCGCAAAGGCCAAAGCCCCCGCTCGCGATCAACATGCCGTCAAACAGCAGCCCCTCAAGGGCCGCCTCGGCGCTCTCATAAATCTTGCTGGCCATGCCTCTCCCTCTTCCTCGGGATAATTGTTGCGGCGCGATGCTATCGCGGGAAATCCATGCGTTCCAATGATAGTTTTTTTGGGGTATTCATAGGCAATGCTGATGAATTTCGGGGCACCATGAACCGCATCGCCCTCTACCACCTCGAAACGCTGCTGTGGATCGCGCGGCTGGGCACATTCGGCGCCGCAGCCGAGCGGCTCAACACCACACAGCCCACGATCTCGGCCCGCGTGCGCGAGCTCGAGGGGCAGCTGGGCTACACATTGTTCCAGCGAGAAGGGCGGCGCATGTTGCTCACGGTGCGCGGGCGGCAGCTGGTGCGCGATTGCGAGCCGCTGTGGGCCGCGCTCGAACGCGCGCTGGCCGACGATGGGCTGGCCGGCGCGCGCGGCGTGGTGCGCATCGGCACGGGCGAGATCGCCGCCGCCTCGTGCCTGCCCGGCTTTGTGGCGCAGATCGAGGCGGCCATGCCCGGCGTCACGCTCGACATCGCCATCAACCTGACGGCGCAATTGCTGCAGGATCTGATTGGCGCGACGGCCGATCTGGTGTTTCTGGCAGGGCCGGTGGCCAGCCCCGGCATCCTGACCGCCAGCCTTGGCGGGGTGGCGCTGCAATGGCTGGCGGCACCGGCCACCGCCCAAAGAATGGCGCAAGGCTGGGCACCGCCCATCTGGTCGCTGCCGCGCCACTCGCCGCTGCATCACGAAATGCGCGAAACGCTGGCGCAGGCGCCGGGTGAAACAGGCGCCACCATCCGCACCTGCAACAATGTGCGCACGCTGATCGACATCGTGGCGGCAGGTTCCGGCATGGCGCTGCTGCCCGCCGCAATGGCCCGCGAGGCGGTAAGCGCCGGGCGCCTGGTCGAGGCATGGCCCGCCCCGCCCGCGCGCATCCAGTTTCAGGCCGCCATTCGCGCCGAGGAAAGCGACCCGGTGGTGCTCGAACTGTTCCGCCGGGCCGCCGCGCTGAAGATGGACGCAAGCTAGCCCCTAGCGGGCGCGCAGATGCACGCTGACCGAGGCGAGGCCATTGTCCACCGCCTCGGGCTTGTCGAGCCGCACGCGCGCCCAGGCGACCCGCCCGCCCGCCACCGGCATGGCCATGCAACGCTGCGCCAAACGGTGCGCGAAAGTCTCGATCAGATCGATGTGCGTGGCGGCCAGATCGCTGGCCGCCATGGCGATAGCGCGATAGTCGACCGTCTGCTCGAGCCGATCGATGCCGCCGCCCGAGCCATGCTCGAGCCCCAGTTCGGTCCAGATCAC
>DATMUT010000252.1:0-2236 GCA_035563755.1 Novosphingobium sp. | reverse complement strand
AAGCCGGTCAGCCAGTTCCGCCTGATTGGCGGCAAGACCCCGCGCAAGGATCTGCTGGCCAAGGTGACCGGCAAGGCCGAGTTCGGTATCGATGTCGAGCGGCCCGACATGCTGCTGGGCGCGCTGGCGCTGGGGCCGCATCCGCGCGCAAAGGTCGAGGCGACCAATATCGATGCGGTCAAGGCCATGCCGGGCATCGAGGCGGTGGTGCCGGTGGGCGTTGGCTATGCGGTGTTTGCCAAAAGCTTCTGGCGGGCCAAGAAGGGTGCCGAGGCGCTGACGCTCAAGGTACTCTCCTCGCCCACGGCGGGTATTGACGACAAGGCGGTCGACGCCTCGCTCGAGGCGGCCTTCGACAAGGCGCCGCCGGTCGAGTTTCCCGATTTCGACATGGCCACCTTCAAGCCCATCAGGGGCGACCGGGCGGCGGTGGCGGCGGCCCTGGCGGGCGCGGCCAAAAAGGTCGAGGCGACCTATGACGTGCCCTATGTGGCCCACGCCACGATGGAGCCGATCAATTGCTCGGCCTGCTACGCCGATGGCGGCATTACCGTGCGCGGGCCATTGCAGGCGCCCGAGGCCACGCGCGGCGTCATTGCCGAAACGCTGGGCCTGCCGATCGAAAAGGTGCGGGTCGAGATGACCTTTCTTGGCGGCGGGTTCGGCCGCAAATGGGGCACCGATTTCCCCGAGGTGGCCGCCATTGCCGCAAAAGCGGTGCCGGGCCGCTGGGTCAAGCTGATCTGGACGCGCGAGAACGACATTGCGATGGACCAGTTCCGCCCGGCCTATCGGACCAAGAGCGTGGCCGCGCTGAATGCCGATGGCACGATTGCGGCCATGCACAGCCGCATTTCGGGCCAGTCGGTCAATACCTATCACCACCGGCCCAACCCGCCCGGCATGGCCGACCCCATTGCCGCGGGCATGCTGATTTACGGCTGCTATGGTTTTCCCAACAAGCTGATCGACTATCACGAGACGAAGGATCTGGCCTTTCCGGTGGGGTTCTGGCGGTCGGTGACGCTGAGCCAGAACACGTTTTTCGGCGAGAGCTTCATCGACGAGGTAGCGCGCGCCTCGGGCAAGGACCCCTATCGCTATCGGCAGGCCATGCTGGGCAAGGAGCCGCGCATGCTGCGCGTGCTCGACAAGGCGGCCGCGATGATCGGCTGGGACAGCCCCAAGGCAAAGGGCGTGGGGCGCGGCATCGCGCTTACCTATAACGAGGGGCACGCCTGCGCGCAGGCCGCCGAAGTGCTGCTGGAAGACAAGAAGCTGACCATCCGGCGTATTGTGGCCGCGTTTGATTGCGGCCTGTGCATCGACCCGGCAGGGGTGGAATCGCAGATCTTTGGCGGGATTATCTTCGGCATGCAGGCCGCGCTGTGGGGCGAGGTGCCCATGGCCGAGGGCAAGCCCAACGTGGCCAATTTTGGCGAGTTTCGCCTGCCCATGCTGGCCGATACGCCGCCTATCGAGGTGGTCATCCTGCCCGGCGGCGACAAGCCGGGCAACGCCGGCGAGGCGGGCACGCCGCCCATTGCCCCGGCGCTGGCCAATGCCATTGCTGATGCCGGTGGCCCGCGCATTCGCCGCTTGCCTATCGCGCGCACTCTGGAGATCTGACGATGACGATCCATACGCTGACCGTGAACGGGCAGAGCCGCCGGATCGAGGGCGACGATGACATGCCCTTGCTGTGGGCGCTGCGCGAGGAGGCAGGGTGCCACGGGGTGAAGTTTGGCTGCGGGGTGGGCCTGTGCGGGGCCTGCACGGTGCATGTCGACGGGCAGGCGGTGCGTTCGTGCCAGATGCAGCTGGGCGATGCGGCCGGCAAGCAGGTGACGACGATCGAGGGGCTGGCGCTGGCGGCGGCGCTGCACCCGGTGCAACAGGCCTGGGTCGAGCATCAGGTGCCCCAGTGCGGCTATTGCCAGCCCGGCATGATCATGGCCGCCGCCGCGCTGCTGAAGGAAACGCCCCATCCCGACGAGGCAGCCATTCGCAATGGCATCAGCAATCTGTGCCGCTGTGGCACCTATCCCCGCGTGATTGCGGCCGTGCAGCGGGCGGCCGAACTGGCGGCAGCGCATCCTGCGGCCACCGCCAAAGCGGGGAAAAAGCGCTAGGCGGCTGCCTGTTCTAGGCGCACTTCCCAACCGTGGATGAGCGCGCACAGGCTGTCGGCCATCGTTTGCTCGATGGGGATGATGCGGCCCAGCGGCTCGCCAAA
>DATMUT010000251.1:0-6614 GCA_035563755.1 Novosphingobium sp. | reverse complement strand
TGGCCGCGTTTGGGCCGATATGTAGCCATGCTGGCGCTGGCACTTGCTGCGGGATGCGCAACAGTCTGGGCGAAATCTGCAATCGTGGGCGCGCCGCCGATCGCTCATCCGATGCAGGCTACGTTAACCGGCACGCTTGTCGACCGCGTGGATAGCCCTGTCAGGCACCGTGTGCGGCTGGTGCTGGCCACGCGCGAGCCGGGCACAAATCGGCCATTGCGCGTGGCGCTGACTGTGTCATCGGATCAGGCTGCCGGGGCTGTGCCGGGCGCTGTCGTGCGCATGCGGGTCAGGTTGATGCCGCCTTCACCCCCACTTCTGCCGGGGGCGTATGATTTTGCCCGCGCGGCATGGTTCGAAGGTATCTCCGCAACCGGAATGGTTGCTGGTCCTGTCGAGCTTGTTGCAATTGCGAAGGAAGCTTCCGGCCCTTTCGGTTTTCTGGCCGATCTGCAAAGTACCCTTTCGGCTCATGTCCGCGCCTCGCTTCCCGGCGCTGCCGGTGGCATCGCTGCCGCTTTCGCCAGCGGCGACCGTGGCGGCATAGGGCAAGCCGACGAGGCGGCCATGCGCGATGCGGGCTTAACGCACCTGCTGTCTGTCAGCGGCTTGCATGTGAGCGTGGTGATGGCGGGCAGCTATTTTCTGGCTATTCGTCTGCTGGCATTTTGGCCGTGGCTGGCGCTCAGGATGCGCTTGCCCATAGCTGCCGGCGCCTTCAGCGGGGCTGTGGGCATTGCTTATACGCTGCTCACCGGCGCGCAGGTGCCAACCGTGCGGTCCTGCCTTGGCGCGTTGCTCGTTCTGGCGGCGGTTATGCTGGGGCGTCGTCCATTGTCGATGCGATTGCTGGCAGTTGCGGCGATGGCGATCATGCTATTGTGGCCCGAAGCGGTGATTGGGCCCGGATTTCAGATGAGTTTCGCGTCGGTCATGGCCATCATCGCCTTGCATGATGCGGCACCAGTGCGGCGCTTTCTGGCGCGGCGGCAAGGTGGTTGGCCGGGGCGGATCGCACGCGACGCGGCGATGATGCTAATAACCGGCCTGGTCATCGAGCTTGCGCTCATGCCCGTCGCTCTTTTTCATTTCCACAGGGCGGGCATGTATGGCGCGCTCGCCAATCTGGTTGCTATTCCGCTCGTAACCTTCGTTGCCATGCCATCTATCGCCCTCGCTTTGCTGCTGGATCTGGCGCATTGCGGCGGTCCTGCCTGGTGGCTGTGCGGGCATTCGCTTCGCCTTCTTCTGGCGATTGCCCGGTTTACAGCCGCACAACCTCAGGCCGTCGGGTTGATGCCCCAGATGCCGATGCTGACATATGCGGTTTTTACCGGCGGCATGATGTGGATGGCTCTTTGGCGAGGGCGGGTGAGGTTATGGGGGCCGGTGCCGGTTGCGGCGGCGGGGCTGTCGCTACTATGGTTACAGCCTCCCGATGTGCTGATCACGGGCGACGGTCGCGACGTTGCGATTGCTCCGCACGATGGCGGACCGCTCGTTGTGTTGCGTGAAAGACGATCAACCTTTGCAACAACGATTTTTGCCGAGGCAAGCGGGCTCGATGCGGATAGCGCTCAGGTGCCTCTACGCGCGCTGAGCGATTGGCCATCGGCGCGTTGCAACGCCGGTTTTTGCCTTGCCACGCTGAGTCGCGGTGCGCGAGATTGGCACCTTTTGATAGCACGGGGGCGCAATCTTGCGACCGATCAGGAAATGACCGCGGCTTGCGCCTCAGTCGACATTGTCGTGGCCCCGGTTCCTGTTTCGGCCCCGTGCAATCCACGGTTTCTACTGGCCGACGGCGCTGCGTTGTCGCGTACAGGCGGGCTCGCGTTAAATCTGTCGCGACGGGCGGTGATCAGCGTTGCGGAAACAGAGGCTCGCCACCCTTGGTGGCCCGCGCCCGATCACGCCCTCATCGCAGAAGGCGTGGCCGGGCGCGTCGCCAGGTAGCTCAATGATAACGGCGCAGCAGGCCAGCCAGCTTGCCTTGCACCTGCACGTCTGCTGGCGGGTAAAATTGCGGATCGTATGCGGCATTGGCCGGGTCGAGCCTGACCATGCCATCCTCGCGGCGCAGATATTTCAGCGTGGCTTCCTCGCCATGCACCAGCGCCACGACGATTTCGCCATCGCGAGCTACGTCAGTGCGCCGAATCAGCGCCAGGTCGCCATCTAGTATGCCTGCCTCGACCATCGAGTCGCCCGAAACTTCGAGCGCATAATGTTCGCCCGCGCCCAAAAGCGCAGCCGGCACCGGCAGCATTGTCTGCCCTTCGAGGGCTTCGATGGGGACGCCAGCGGCGATGCGGCCATGCAGCGGAATTTCGACGACATCGTTGGCCGGAGTGGGCACGGCCGGCAATCTGGCTGCAGGCGCTGCCGGCTCTGCCACCTTGGCTGACACGGTCGCGCGCGGCGTTGTCGTTCGCACAGGCGTGGTCACATCCTCGGGCTGTCGCAACACCTCCAGCGCGCGCGCGCGGTTGGGCAGGCGCCGAATGAAGCCGCGCTCTTCCAGCGCAGAAATCAGCCGATGGACCCCGGACTTCGATTTCAGGTCCAGCGCCTCCTTCATCTCTTCGAAGCTGGGCGAAACACCGGTTTCCTCGAGCCTGGTCTGGATGAAGCGGATCAGCTCGTGCTGCTTGCGGGTGAGCATGGTGGCTTTCCTTGCGCTGTGTTCCGTTTCTGGCGAATTCGTGAACGGATAAAGAACAAGTAAGCAACAATCCAACAGCCGTCAACCCGCCTTCACCCCAATCCGGACGGGTCGGTCAGTAATATGTCGACCAGATCGCCTGCCGCAGCAATATCGCTGCCGATGGGGCGGTCGATCAGGCAGTTGCTGGCCGCCATGGCCGCCAGCGCGCTGCTGTCGCGCATGGGGTTGGGGAACACGCGGGCGCCGTCCCAAAGCCCGCGCTGAAACTCGCGGCGGGTGCCTGCGCCGGCGGTCGCGTCTGCCAGCGGCGCGCGCACGCGCATGGGCAGGGGGCGCGCCGCGCCCAGCATCGCGCGGATGAGCGGCAGCAGGAAAAGATGTGCCGTCACCATGCTTGACACCGGATTGCCGGGCAGGCCGACGATGATCTGCGCGCCGCGCCGGGCGATAAGCAGTGGCTTGCCGGGCCGTATTGCCACTTTCCAGAAGTCGATCTGCGCGCCCCAGCTTTCGAGCGCCGGGCGCAGCAGATCATGGTCGCCAACCGACGCGCCGCCAGAGGTGACGATAATGTCGGCCTGGTCGCAAGCCTGCAGCGCCCCGGCCAGCTTGTCCAACAGGTCGGGCACCGGGCCATGGCGCGTGATCCGGCATGGCATGGGGGCCAGCATGGCCGCCAGCATCGCGCCATTGCTGGCCGGAATCTGGTGATGCGCGCAAGGCGCGCCGGGCATGGCCAGTTCGTCGCCGCTATCGATAATGGCAATCCGCGCGGCCCGACGCACCGGCAGGTGACTGTGCCCCCCGGCAATGGCCAGGGCAAGCTGGGCTGGTCCGATTCGCGTGCCGGCGGTCAGCAAAGGCGCCCCTTGGGCAAAGTCGAAACCGGCGCGGCGAATGTGGCGCCCGGCCGGATGGGGCGCCGTTCCGCTCAGGTGGATCGTGTCGCCATCGCGCGAGATGTCCTCCTGGCAGATGACCGCGCCCGCGCCTTGCGGCACCAGCGCGCCGGTCGAAATGCGCGTTGCGCGGCCCGCGGTGATCGTGCCGGCAAAAGGATGGCCCGCCGCGCTTTCACCCACCACCTGCCATGGCCCGGCCATGTCGCCAGCTGCCACGGCATAGCCATCCATGGCCGAAAGGTCGGCGGCCGGCTGGGTGCGGCAGGCGAACAGATCCTGCGCCAGATACAGGCCGGTCGCGTCCTCGAGGCTCGCATGCTCGGGGGGAAGGGGCGTGGCCAGGGCCAGCAGGCGGGCCTGTGCTTCTTCAAGCTGGATCATGCCGCGTCGCCCGGCAGGTCGCTGGCGCGCCACAGTCCCGATTTGCCGCCACGCTTCTCGATCAGGCGCACGTTCTCGATGACCATGCCCTTGTCGATGGCCTTGGCCATGTCGTAAATCGTGAGCAGGGCGATGCTGGCGGCGGTCAATGCCTCCATTTCCACCCCGGTCTTGCCGGTGAGCGAGGCCATGGCGGCCACGCGCACCGCGTCTGCCTCGACCTGAAAATCGACCGTGACGCTGTGCAGCGGCAGCGGATGGCACAGCGGGATCAGTTCGGCGGTGCGCTTGGCTGCCATGATGCCGGCAATGCGCGCCGCGGCCAGCACGTCGCCCTTGGGCACTGTGCCTTCGCGGATGGCGTCGAGCGCCCGGCAGCTCATGCGGATGCGGCCGGCGGCGATGGCTACGCGCTGGGTGTCGGGCTTGGCGCCAACGTCGACCATGCGGGCGTTGCCGCTCTCGTCAAGATGGGTCAGTTCGGTCATGATTTCCTCTTGCCAGATGGCCTCTTGCGCGCAACGTCTATTTCGTGCCGCAAGTGCGAAGCGGGCGCAAAGCGCGCCGGGCAAATACTTGCCGCGGATGGGGAATTTCATGGCCGAAATCGTTGCGCGGCATCTGGTTTATGACGGATGGTACAAGTTCTTCCGGCTGGAACTGCGCATGGCCGACGGGCAGATGGCCGAGCGTCACCTGCTCGACAATGGCTCGGCGGTGGCGGTTTTGCCCTATGATGCGGCGCGGCGGGTGGTCATGCTGGTGACGCAGCCGCGCGCGGCGGTCATGGTTGCGGGGAAGGCACCGCTGCTCGAGATCATCGCGGGCAATCTGGACGGGGCGGCTCCGGCCGACCGTATCGTCGAGGAGGCGATGGAGGAGGGCGGCCTGCGCCTTGGCGCGCTCGAGGAGGTGGCCAATATCTGGCCCATTCCGCCCGTCTCGACCGAGCGGGTGATGATTTATCTCGCGCCCTATGCCGGCGTGGATCGTGTGGCCGAGGGCGGCGGGGCCGAGCACGAGAACGAGCAGATCACCGTGCATGAGATCGGGCTGGATGTCCTGCGCGACATGGTGCTGGCCGGCACGCTGACCGATGCCAAGACGCTGGTGGCGGCGCAGGCCCTGCTGCTGCGCCACCCCGAGCTGTGGGACTAGGCGCCGGTCAGCCCCCGGTTAACAGCGCGCGCGTCGCTGCCGTCACATCGGCCTGCCGCATCAGGCTTTCGCCCACCAGAAATGTGCGCGCGCCGCAGGCCGACAGGCGCAGGATGTCGGCGTGGCTGTTGATCCCGCTCTCGGCGACGAGCAGCGTGCCGGCGGGGGCCAGCGGGGCCAGACGCTCGGTGGTGGCGATGTCGGTGCGGAAGGTCTTGAGGTCGCGGTTGTTCACGCCGATCAGGCGCGAGCGCAGCCCATGGGCGCGCTCCATCTCGGCCTCGTCATGTACCTCGACCAGCACGTCCATACCGCGCTCGATGGCGGCCTGCTCGATCTCGGCCATCTGCGCGTCCGACAGGGCGGCCACGATGATCAGGATCGCATCGGCGCCGATGCTGCGCGCCTCGGCCACCTGCCACGGATCGACCATGAAATCCTTGCGCAGGGCGGGCAGATCGCAGGCTGCCCGTGCGGCGATCAGGAAATCCTCGTGCCCCTGGAAATAGGGCGCGTCGGTCAGCACCGACAGGCAGGCAGCCCCGCCCGCCTGATAGGCGCGGGCATGAGCGGGTGGATCAAAATCGGCGCGGATCAGGCCCTTCGAGGGGCTCGCCTTCTTGATCTCGGAAATCAGCGCATAGCCATTGGCTGCCTTGGCGCGCAGGGCAGCCTCGAACCCGCGCGGGGCGGTCTGCGCGGCGGCGCGCGCATCCAGATCGGCCAGCGAGGCCAAAGGCTTGCGCAGCGCCACTTCCTCGCGCTTGGTGTTGCAGATTTCGGTCAGCTTGTCGGTCATGGGGTGTGTATCCTGTGGCCCGCTCAGCGGCAGGCGGCAATCCAGCAGTCGAGCAGCGCCTTGGCGAGGCCCTTGTCGATGGCCTCGGCGGCTTCCTCGGCGCCTTCGCGCCAGGTTTCGACCGCGCCGGCCACCATCAGCGCGCCGGCTGCGTTGAATAGCACGGCATCGCGATAGGGGCCATGTTCGCCCATCAGCAGGCGGCGCAGCGCATCGGCATTATGCGCCGGGTCGCCCCCGCGAATGGCCTCGATGGGGTGCGTTGGCAGGCCCGCGTCGGCCGGGCTCACCCGGTGCATCGAGAGCGTATCGCCGGCAATGTCGGCCCACTCGTTGCCGCCGGCGAGACTCAGCTCGTCCAGCCCCTCGTCGCCCGAGATCACGAAGCTGCGATCGGTGCCCAGGCGCAGCAACGCCTCGGCATAGATGGGCACATAGGCCGGGCGGGCGATGCCGACCAACTGCCGCCGCACGCGCGCCGGATTGGCCAGCGGGCCCATGAGGTTGAAGATGGTGCGCCGCCCAAGCGACCGCCGAATGGGCGCGATATGGGCAAGGCTGGGGTGGTGGGCCTGCGCGAAGAGGAAGGCGATGCCGATGTCCTCAAGCGTTTGGCCGGCCCTTTCGCCCGCATGGGTCAGGTTCAGCCCCAGCGCCTCGAGCGTGTCGGCCGCGCCCGCCTTGGAACTGGCTGCGCGGTTGCCGT
>DATMUT010000250.1:0-10297 GCA_035563755.1 Novosphingobium sp. | reverse complement strand
TGCTCGAAAAATGGGCCGATTGAGGGCGCCTCAGCCCTTTGCCGTATCCTCGATCCAGCCGCCGCCGATCACCCTTTCGCCAGCATAGATGACCGCTGCCTGGCCGGGGGCGACGCCGTATTCGGGCGTTGCGAAATGTAGCAGCGCATCGGCGCCATCGCCCAATGCGCCCTCGATGGCCATCGGCACGGGCCGGGCCAGCGAGCGCACCTTGGCGGTTAGCGCGGCGCCGGGCGGTATGGCGCCAATGCGGTTCGTCTCGACAATGCGCGCCGCGCCCACGGCCAGCATCCGCCGCGGGCCCACCAGCACGTTGCCGGCCGCCGCATCGATGCCCACCACATAGAGCGGTTCGGCCAGCCCGCCGATCTCCAGCCCGCGCCGCTGGCCCACCGTATAGTGGATGATGCCCCGGTGCCGCCCCAGCACCGCGCCGGTTTCGGCATGGACGATGTCGCCCGCCGCGCCCGCCTCGGGGTGGATGCGTTTGACCACGCTGGCATAATCGCCGTCGGGCACGAAGCAGATGTCCTGCGAATCGGGCTTGGCCGCCACGCGCAGGGCAAAATGCTGGGCCAATGCCCGCACCACCGGCTTTTCCATGCCGCCCAGCGGAAAGCGCAGATAGTCGAGCTGCTCCTGCGTGGTGGCGTAGAGGAAATAGGACTGGTCGCGCGCCGGGTCGATCGCGCGGTGTAGCTCGGGGCCGGACACGCCCGGCACGCGGCGCACATAGTGGCCCGTGGCCAGGCAATCGGCGCCCAGATCGCGCGCCATGGCAAACAGGTCGGTGAATTTGGGCCCCATGTTGCAGCGGATGCAGGGGATGGGGGTGCGCCCGGCCATGTAGTCGTCGGCAAACTGCTCGACCACGCTTTGGCGGAAGGCGGTTTCATGGTCGAATACGTAGTGGGCAATGCCCAGCCGGTCGGCCACGGCGCGCGCATCGCGGATGTCATCGCCCGCACAGCAGGCGCCCTTGCGTTTCACCGCCTCGCCATGGTCGTACAATTGCAGGGTGATGCCGATCACCTCGGCGCCGCTGTGCGCGGCCAGCGCCGCCACCACCGAGGAATCGACCCCGCCCGACATGGCCACCACGATTCGTCGCGCCGCCATAGGCCCATCCAGCTGGAACAGCGCTGAGGGATCGAGGCCGGCCAGAACGGCAGCGCCATCAAGGCCGGAGAGAGCGGGGGGCGGGGGCAGGGCACATTCCATGCGCGCCCCATACACCAGCCCGCCCGATGGCGCAAAACTGCCGGTTATGGCCGTGTCCGAGGGGCAATCTGCGACCGGCTGTGCCTGGTGGCAGGCGGCACGGGATTGTGTTCTTTGGACAAGAAGAGTTATTTCGTTTGGTTAATTTTCGTAACCAAGAGGTAAATCCGGGATTTACCCGGTCTTGACCAAGGTGGACGTACAACTGTGCCAATGGAGCACCGACTCGATCCTGATTCATGGCACGTCGCCCCCCTGGCGGGGCGTACCATGCCTGCAGGCCAGGGCTGGCCCGCGCTTGCCGCGCGGCTTGCCGCGCGGCTTGCCGCAAGGCCGTATTCCCGTTCTCTGGCGCAGGGGCAAGGCAATGGTCAGCCAAAGCGCAAGGGCAGCTTCAATCCTGCAGTAGCGGGGCATCTGATGCTGGCAAATGCACGGGCCACTAACGACAGCATGTTACAAATCCACGGCGAAGCGGGAGGGTTACCTGCCGTTAACCCTAAACTTTTAGGCGATCGAAAAGCCATTTCGGGCAGTGATTGCGCTGTTGCCGGCCCCTTCCAGTCCGGCGATCGAGGGTTGAAATGATCGAGAATCAGAAAATCAGGCCAGCCATGGTAATCGGCCCCCTAGGAGAACCGCTTACTCTGGAATCGCTGCCTCCCGTTAATACGACCCGCTGGGTTGTACGACGCAAGGCCGAGGTGGTCGCGGCCGTAAATGGCGGGTTGCTGACCATCGACGAGGTATGCGAACGCTACAACCTTACGCTCGAGGAGTTTGCCTCGTGGCAGCGTGCGGTGGATCGGTCGGGCATGCAGGGTCTTCGGGTCACGCGTATCCAGCACTATCGTGACCTGTATGAGCGCCAGTTGAAATACTGAACAGACAGCTGCCGCCTCAACGGGTCGGCACAGCTTTGCGCAAGGGGCGCTGGTTGCGGGCTTTGGCCTGTTTCCGGCGCCCTTTTTGCGTTTGGCGCGGGCGGCGGCGAGGGGCTTGCTTGCCGGAGGTGTCTTGGCCGGGTAATACGCCTGACAGGGCGTTGCGGCGCGACAGGCAGAAGGCGGCAAGGATTATGGACGCGGGCGCAAACCTCGCAAGGCAGTGCCAGGGCGCAGGGCCGCTGCACAACCGCATCCATTTGGCCTGCCGCGCATTGTTCCTGGTGTGAGCGCCCGCACTCTTTCTGCCGCGCCCGGCTCCAAGGGGGCTGGCACGCGCTGGCTGGCAACGGCCCTGCTGGTGGCCATGGCTGGCCTGTTTCTGCTGGCGCGGCACATGGGCGGGGCCAATCCGGCCTGGATCTGGCCGCGCGCCTTTGCCGAAGCGGCCATGGTGGGCGGCCTGGCCGACTGGTTTGCCGTGACCGCGCTGTTTCGCCGGCCGCTGGGCCTGCCCATTCCGCACACGGCCATCATCCCCACCAACAAGGACCGCATCGCCGAGAACATGGCCGGCTTCCTGCGCGCCAATTTCCTGACAGCGCCGGTGGTGGCGCGGCGCATGGGCCGGCTCGACGTGGCGGGCGCGGTGGGGGCGTTTCTGGCGGCCCCGCGCGATGAAGGCGGCGGCCTCAGCCGCGCGGCATCCGGGCTGATTGGCGATGTGCTGCATTCGCTGCCGGGCGATTATCTGGGGCGCTGGCTGACGGGCGCGCTGCATAACCAGATCGAGCGGGTTGATCTCGCGCCGCTCATGGGCCGCCTGCTCGAGGCGGCGATTGCCGACGGGCGCCACCGCCCGCTGATCGAGGCCATGCTGCACCGGGCGGGCGAATTGCTCGAGGCCAACGAGGATCTGCTGCGCACCATGATCCACGAGCGCGCCAATGCGCTGCTGCGCTGGACGGGGCTGGACGGGTCGGTCGCCAATGCCATCCTTGACGGGCTGTACAAGCTGTTGGCCGAATGCGTGGTCAACCCCGAGCACCCGCTGCGCCTGAAGATCGAGGCGATGCTGGCGCAGCTGGCCCACGACCTGTCGCACGATGGCGAAACGCAGGCCAAGGTTGCGCGGGTCAAGGCGCAGGTGCTGGCGCATCCCGCCTTTGCCGGCTGGCTCGACGGGTGGTGGCAAAGGCTGCGCGCCGGGCTGGTCGAAGCCTCCGCGCAGCCCGAGGCGCTGCTGGCCGGGCGCATGGGCGCGGGGCTGGCCGGCCTTGGCGCGGCGCTGCAAGAGGACGCCCGCGTGCGGGCGCAGGTGAACCGCTTTGCCCGGCGCATGGCCGCGGCCATGGCGGTGCGCTATGGCGCGGGCGCGGTCAAGCTGGTGTCCGAGACGGTCAAGCGCTGGGATGGCGAAACCGTGACCCGCCGGATCGAGGGCGCCGTGGGCCGCGACCTGCAGTTCATCCGCATCAACGGCACGCTGGTGGGTGGCCTTGTGGGGCTGGCGCTCCACGCGGCCGAGGTGCTGCTGGGCTAGGGGGGCCTAGCGTTCGTCGGCCTCGGCCGGAACGGGAACGCGGCTGACCAGCAATTTGTCGATCTTGCGGCGGTCCATGTCGACCACCTCCCAGCGCCATCCCTGATCGGCGAAGGCTTCGCCTTCCTTGGGCAGGCGTTTCAGCACCGAGAGCGCGTAGCCGGCCACGGTCGCGTAATCGCGACTTTCGGGCAGTTCGACCCCCAGCCGGTCGATCAGCGCATCGGCGGGCAGGGCGCCCGAAATGAGCAGCGAACCATCCTCGCGCTCGACCACCATCGGGCCTTCGCCCTCGTCCTGATGGCTGACAAACGTGCCGGCAATCGCGCTCAGCAGGTCGGCCGGGGTCACGATGCCCTCGAGGTGGCCGTATTCGTCATGCACCAGCGCCATCGACACGTCCGACTGCTGCAGCACCTTGAGCGCATCCATCGCGTCGAGCTGGTCGGGGACGACCGCGGCCTTGCGGATCAGCGGCTCGATGTCGAGCGGGCCGCCCACGATGAGGGCCGCCAGCACCTCGCGCACCTTGACCACGCCGATGATGGCGTCGGGCGAACCATCGGCCACGGGCAGCAGCGAATGCGGCGTCTCGCGGATCTCGGCGCGGATGTCGGCCTCCGAAGCGTCGCGCTCGATCCAGTCCATGTCGGTGCGCGGGGTCATCAGCTCGCGCACGGGGCGGTCGGCCAGGCGCATGATGCCGGTCATGATCGCGCGCTCGTCCTCCTCGATCACGCCGTGGCGGTGGGCCTCGGCAATGATCATGTGGACTTCCTCTTCGGTCACCTGCTTCTCGTCGGTCTCGGCCCCGCCAAACAGGCGCAGCAATGCGCGCGAGGATTTGTCGAGCAGCCACACCAGCGGCGCCATCACCCGCGCCATGACCGCCATGGGCTGGGCCGCCACCCCGGCAATCGTTTCGGCGTGGATGAGCGCCAGCTGCTTTGGTACCAGTTCGCCCACCACCAGGCTGACAAAGGTGGTCAGCCCCAGCACCAGCACGCTGGCCAGATGTTCGGCGGTATCGGCATGCAGGCCCCAGGCGGCCATGCGCTCGGCCACGGGGCCGCTCAGCGCGCCTTCGGAAAAGGCGCCTGTGACCAGCGCGATAAGCGTGATGCCGATCTGCACGGTCGAGAGCAGCTTGCCCGGATCGGCGGTGAGCGCCAGCGCCACGCGGGCGCCCTGGCTGCCCTTTTCGGCGGCCACGCGCAATTTGGCCGGGCGCGCCGAGACGATGGCCAGTTCTGACATGGAGAAAAGGCCGTTGAGCACGACAAGACCGCCAATAATGGCGACATCGATCCAGGGAAAAGGTGTCACGCACCTCCCCTAGCAGCTTTGTTCAGCTTGGCGAAGGGGAACCGCTTGTTCGCAAGCGCAAACTAGCGCTGGCCGGTGTCCTGCGCGCGCAGTTGCTCGACCGCCCGGGGGTGCAGCGCAGGGCCTGCCACCAGCACGCCGAAATCGCGCGGGTCGGGTTTGTTGAACACCAGCGGCGCGCCCAGCGCGTCGCTCACCAGCGCGCCGGCTTCGGCCGCGATGAGGGCGGCTGCGGCAATGTCCCACTCGAAGCCCCAGCGCCATGTGGCCAGCAGGTCGGCCTCGCCCGAGGCGACCATGGCCATGCGCAGGGCAATCGAATTGGGCTGTTTGATGGCCACCAGCCCGGCATCGGCCAGCGGCAGCACGCGGGCGGGCACACGCGCGCCGACCAGATGCGGCTGCGTGCTGGCGACAAGGGGAATGCCGTTGCGGGTGGCGCCGGCGCCGGCCTGCGCCCACCAGAAATGGCCCATGGCCGGCGCGTCGAGCGCGGCAATGACCGGCTGCCCGCGGTGCACCAGCGCGACCGAGACCGCCCAGCCGGGCCGGCCGTTGATGAAATCGCGCGTGCCGTCGATGGGATCGACCAGCCAGACCCAGTCCGAGTCGCAGCGGGCCAGCGAGTCGGGTGTTTCCTCGGACAGCCAGCCAGCGCCGGGCAGCAGCGCCAAAAGTTCGGTCTTGAGGAAGGCGTCGACCGCCAGATCGCCCTCGCACACCGGGCTGCCGGGGGTTTTTTCCCATGCGACCAACGCGTTGCCGGCGCCCGGCCAGCAGGCCGCGGCAATTTGCCCGGCGGCCTTTATGATGGCTTCGAGGCGGTTGCGATCAATCATGCCGGACAGGGCCTTCCATCAAAGTTTGCAATTGATAATCATTTGCACACGGAACGCTTTTCAACGTCCCCGTCCTATGCTTATGCGGCGTCGCACAAAGGGCCGTAAGGCTCGCAATAGCGGGATTTACCAATGAACGTCCATGAGTATCAGGCGAAGGAACTGCTCGCGAAGTTTGGCGTGGCCATTCCGGCCGGCTATGCGGCCCTGACGGTCGAGGAAGCGGTTGCCGGCGCGAAGCAGCTGCCCGGGCCGCTCTATGTCGTGAAGTCGCAGATCCACGCCGGTGGTCGCGGCAAGGGCAAGTTCAAGGAACTGCCGGCCGACGCCAAGGGCGGCGTGCGCCTGGCCAAGAGCCTGGACGAGGTTGAATCGCATGCCCGCGAAATGCTGGGCAACACGCTGGTCACCATCCAGACGGGCGACGCTGGCAAGCAGGTGAACCGCCTGTACGTGACGGACGGCGTCGACATCGCCCACGAATACTACCTCTCGCTGCTGGTCGACCGCGTCACCGGCCGCGTGGCCTTCATCGCCTCGACCGAGGGTGGCATGGACATCGAGGAGGTCGCGCACAGCACCCCCGAGAAGATCACCACCATCACGATCGACCCGGCCTCGGGCTTCCAGCCGCACCACGGTCGCGCCATCGCCTTCGCGCTCAAGCTGAAGGGCGACACCAACAAGCAGGCGCAGGTGCTGGCCAAGCAGCTGTATGACGCCTTCGTCGCGCTCGACTGCTCGATGCTCGAGATCAACCCGCTGGTCGAGGACGTGAACGGCAAGCTGCTGGTGCTCGACACCAAGATGAGCTTCGATTCGAACGCGCTGTTCCGCCACAAGGACATCCTGGCCCTGCGCGACGAGACCGAGGAAGACCCGGCCGAGATCGAAGCCAGCAAGTATGACCTGGCCTACATCAAGCTGGATGGCGACATCGGCTGCATGGTGAACGGCGCTGGCCTGGCCATGGCCACGATGGACATCATCAAGCTGAACGGCATGTTCCCGGCCAACTTCCTCGACGTTGGCGGCGGCGCCACCACCGAGAAGGTGACCGCGGCCTTCAAGATCATCCTGTCGGACCCGGCCGTGAAGGGCATTCTGGTCAACATCTTTGGCGGCATCATGAAGTGCGACGTTATCGCCGCCGGCATCATCGCCGCTGCCAAGGAAGTGAACCTGTCGGTGCCGCTGGTCGTCCGCCTCGAGGGCACGAACGTCGAACTGGGCAAGGACCTGCTCAACAATTCGGGCCTGCCGATCGTGGCCGCCAACGATCTGGGCGATGCCGCCAAGAAGATCGTGGCCGAAGTGCAGAAAGTGAAGGCATAAGGCTTGCCTTGCCGATGTTGCCGGTTGATCGTCCCGCGAACAACCGGCCGCATCAGGGTTGCCTGAATGTCCGGCCCCGTGGCGCTAGCGCGCTGCGGGGCTTGACGTATGTGGTCGAGATTGTAATGGCATATAGCGATTTTTTAATCGATCGGCTAAATGCCATGCTCCCGAGAGGAAGGACGACTGTCGATGAAGCTGTTGGTGCCTATCAAGCGCGTGATTGACTACAACGTGAAGCCGCGCGTGAAGTCTGACGGGACGGGCGTTGATCTGTCGAACGTCAAGATGAGCATGAACCCGTTTGACGAGATCGCCGTCGAGGAGGCGATCCGCCTCAAGGAAAAGGGCGTGGCGAGCGAGGTTGTGGTGGTCTCGATCGGGCCGGCCAAGGCACAGGAAAAGCTGCGCACCGCGCTGGCGATGGGCGCTGACCGGGCCGTGCTGGTGCAGACCGACGACATCGTCGAGCCGCTGGCCGTGGCCAAGATCCTGAAGGGCGTGGCAGAGGCCGAAGCCCCGCAGATGATCATCCTGGGCAAGCAGGCGATCGATGACGACGCCAACCAGACCGGCCAGATGCTGGCCGCGCTGATGGGCCGCCCGCAGGGCACCTTCGCCAGCAAGGTCGAGGTTGAAGGCGACGCCGTGCTGGTCACGCGCGAGGTCGATGGCGGCCTCGAGACGGTGAAGCTGGCGCTGCCGGCCATCATCACCACCGACCTGCGCCTGAACGAGCCGCGCTATGCCAGCCTGCCCAACATTATGAAGGCCAAGTCGAAGAAGCTGGAGACGAAGACTCCGGCCGATTACGGCGTTGACACCACCGCGCGCCTCAAAGTGCTGAAGGTGACCGAGCCGCCCGTGCGCCAGGCCGGCATCAAGGTGGCCGATGTCGACGCGCTCGTCGCCAAGATCAAGGAACTGGGAGTAGCGTGATGACCGTTCTCGTTTGGGCCGAACACGATAATGCCGCGCTCAAGGATGCGACGCTCTCGGCGGTGACCGCCGGGGCGCTGCTGGGCGAGGTGCATGTGCTGGTCGCTGGCCAGGGCTGCGCGGCTGTTGCCGATGCCGCGGCGCAGGTCGCCGGCGTTGCCAAGGTGCTGCTGGCCGATGATGCCGCCTATGCCCATGGGCTGGCCGAAAACGTCGCGCCTCTGGTGGTGGCCCTGATGGCCGGCCACGATGCTTTCGTGGCCCCTGCCACCACCACGGGCAAGAATGTCGCGCCGCGCGTGGCGGCCCTGCTCGACGTGATGCAGGTGTCCGACATCCTGAGCGTTGAAGGCCCCAAGACCTTCACCCGCCCGATCTATGCCGGCAACGCCATTGCCACGGTCGAATCGAGCGACGCCAAGCTGGTCGTCACCGTTCGCGGCACCGCCTTTGCCAAGGCCGAAGCGCAGGGCGGCAGCGCCAGCGTCGAGGCGGTGGCTGTCACGGGCGAGGCTGGCCTGTCGGCCTTCGTCGGCGCCGAACTGGCCAAGAGCGAGCGCCCCGAGCTGACGAGCGCCAAGGTGATCGTCTCGGGCGGGCGCGCGCTCAAGGATGCCGAGACCTTTGCCGCCACCATCCTGCCGCTGGCCGACAAGCTGGGTGCCGGCGTTGGCGCCTCGCGCGCGGCGGTCGATGCCGGCTATGTGCCCAACGACTATCAGGTGGGCCAGACGGGCAAGATCGTTGCCCCCGAGGTCTACATTGCCGTGGGCATTTCGGGCGCCATCCAGCACCTGGCAGGCATGAAGGATTCCAAGACCATCATCGCCATCAACAAGGACGAGGACGCGCCCATCTTCCAGGTGGCCGACATCGGCCTGGTGGCCGACCTGTTCACCGCCGTGCCCGAGCTGACCGGCAAGCTCTGAGCCAGCGGGCAACCGTAACAGCAAAACCCCGGCAGGAGCGATCCTGCCGGGGTTTTGTTTTGCGCCGAAGCAATAATGCGGCACGCGGGGGAGCAGCCTCCCCCGGCGCTTACTTGGTGCTGACCTGCGCCTCGCGGCCGTCGCCCGATGGGGCGGCGATGATGTCGCGGGTGATGTCGCCCTTGTTCGCATTGAGCGTCTTGGGGTCGGCCACGGTCGAGCGGATCGAAGGATCGGCGGTGCCGGCCTTCTCGCCCACGGTGCGCTCGACGCCGCTGCGCTGGGCCGGGCCGCCGAACATGGCCTCGACCGTTTCCTGCTGGGCAGTGCGGGTGGCCGGGCGCGGCGCGCCGGGCTGGGGCGGGGTCAGCGCGTAGTCTGGCGGAGCAAACAGCGGCTGCTGGCGCTGCACCGCGAATTCGTCGGGGCGAACACGGTTGAACAGGCCTGCCGAACCGCAGCCCGAAAGCAGCACGGTGGTGGCGCCTGCCACGAGAAAAGCGGAAATCTTGCGCATTGTTGTGTCAACTCTCCGGTGCGGAACTGGCCGGTTCAATGGGTCGTCGCCGCGCGCTTGTCGCGCGAAAGGAACGATCGGGCAAGGATAATCAGGACGCCAAAGGTGATCGCCACATCCGCCAGATTGAAAATCAGGAACGGGCGGAAGGTGCCAAAGTGCAGATCGGCGTAATCGACCACGAAACCGCGGCCCACCCGGTCGATAATGTTGCCAATCGCGCCGCCCAGCACCAGCCCCAGCGGCACCACTTCGCCCAGCCGCCGCTCGCGCAGGATCCACACCAGCACGCCCAGCGCGATAACGCCGGTCATGGCCACCAGCGCCCAGCGCTGCGCGTCGGAATTGGCGGTGAACAGGCCCAGCGACACGCCATAATTCTCGGTCCACGAGAGGCCGAAGATGGGCAGCAGCGGGACGTCGGGCGTATGCGCGTCGAGCGTGCCGGTGAGCAGGCGATAATCGCGCACATGCTGCAGATGCAGCGGGCCGATCATCAGCCACTTCACCAGCTGGTCGGCAACCAGGGTGATGGCCGCCACGCCAAAGCCGGCAAGGCGGGTACAGGCAAAACTGAAGCGGGCAGGGCTGGTCATTCGACCCCGTCCATGCCGGCCACCACCTGATCGCAGCGTGAACACAGGTCGCCATCCTCGGCCACTTCGGGCAGGTGGCGCCAGCAGCGGCCGCATTTGTGCGCCTCGGTCTTGGCCACGGTGATCGCGTCCGCGCGCGTAACGGCGGCGGTGATGAACAGCTCGGCC
>DATMUT010000249.1:0-4485 GCA_035563755.1 Novosphingobium sp. | reverse complement strand
CGACATGGTGGTTGCCCAGATCGCCCTGCAGCGTCGAGATCACGCCCTTGCGCATGATGCGGTATTCGGTGGTGCGGATGACATAGCCCGAGCCGCCCGTGGCCGCCACCAGCGCGGCCGAACCGTTGCCGTTCGAGGCATAGCGCTGTGCCGTGCCCGAGGTGGCCGTGGCGCTGTAGTTGGGGTCAAGATAGGCCTGAACCACGGTGATCGACTGGCCCAGCGGCCCTGCCACCACGCCCACGCCGTCGTTGTGGTGATAGTAGATCTGGTTCGACCACTTGAAGCGCTTGCCCAGGTTCAGGTCGTACTTCAGATAGGCCAGATAGTCGGTGCGCTGGGCGTCCGAATAATAGTTGTTGTAGTTCGACCCCTGCGAGGACGGCGTGTTGCCATAGGCGTCGACATACGAGCGCGCGGCGGCGAAGTTGGGGTAGGTGAAGGGGCGCGTGGCGGGGCGATAGCTGCCCGACATCACGGTCGCGTCCTCGTTCGGCTCGATCTTGTCGGAATAGGCGAAATAGGCGGTCAGCTTGCCCACGTTATCCTCGTGGATGAACTTGCCGTTGGCCTGATAACCGCCCTGGATGCCGTTGAAATCCCACGCGCGGGCGCGCTGGCGGTCGCCCGAGAGGTACAGCTTGTTGCCGCCGCCAAACTCGCCGGTGTCCACGCGCACGAAGGTGCGGCTGGTGCCGTACATGCCCACGGTCTGGCTCACGTCGATGCCGCGGCGCGCTTCGGGGTCGCGGCTGTAGACCTGCACCGCGCCGCCCAGGTTGCTGGTCGAGGCAATGCCCAGTTCGCCAGCGCCGGTGGCCACGACCGTGCGCGCCGTGTTCTCCGAAATCAGCGCGCGCGAGGGCGAGAGGCCGTTGAAATTGCCGTAGTTCTGGTCGCCCAGCGGGATGTCGTCCATGGTGTAGCCCAGCTGGCTGGCCGAGAAACCGTGGATGTAGAGCTGGGCGTTCTGCTCGTTGTTGCCCCAGGGGTCGGCGGTCACGTAGAACACGCCGGGCAGCGTCTGGATGGCCTTGAGCGGCGAGATGCCGGGCAGCAGCTTCTGGATCTCGCTGGCGGTGACGGTGGTGGCCGAACGGGTGGCCTTGGCCGTCACGAGAATGGTGGCGCCATCGTCGGCTGCCGTGTCGGCAGGAGCAGCCTCGGGGGCCGGGGTGCCTTCGGCGGCTTGCGCCTGGCCTGCGCCCAGTGCGATGGCCGCAACGCTGGCAGCCAGCGATGCGGTTATAAGCCTGCGATACTTCATACGTAACCCCTTCGCCTGTGCGGCATGTTGCATTTGCGAAGGCTGCTATGTGAAGGCTATGTCCGCTTCGTGACGGTCTGGTTGCAAATGGGTGACGATTAAGTCAATCATTGCAATGTGTTGCCTGATTGCCATGGGGCGGCAAAAGGGTGCTGGGGGCCGTCTTGGCGCGAGGCGATCTATATACCTGAAGATATTGCCTTGCGGCCGGCCACGCGGCAAGAGTCACCCATCGCCATCGAAAGGCCTTACCCAATGCCAGTGCATCGCTTTTTCCGCCGTGTGGCGCAGGCTCTCCTGCTTTTGCTGTTGTGCGCGGCCGGGCCGGTTGCCGCGCAGGGGCGCGGGCCGCTGGTGCTGGGCGCGGCCAGCCTGCAGGAATCGCTCAATGCCGCGGCCGACACATGGGCCGCAAAAGGGCATCCCCGCCCGGTCATCTCGCTGGCCGCCTCCTCGGCGCTGGCCCGGCAGATCGAGAGTGGCGCCCCGGCCGACCTGTTCATCTCGGCCGACGAGGAGTGGATGGATGATGTGGCCGCCAAGGGCAAATTGCGCCCCGGCACCCGCACCGACCTGTTGACCAACGGGCTGGTGCTGGTGGCGCCGGCAAGCAGCACGCTGCGCCTCGCCATCGCGCCGCATTTTCCCATTGGCGCGGCGCTGGGGCAGGGGCGCCTGGCAACAGGCGCGGTCAATGCGGTGCCGGTGGGCAAATATGCCCGTCAGGCGCTGACGCGGCTGGGCGTGTGGGACGAGGTCGCCCCGCGCATTGCCGGGGCCGAAAGCGTGCGCGGCGCGCTGGCGCTGGTGGCCCGCGGCGAAGCGCCGCTGGGTATTGTCTACACCACCGATGCCCGCGCCGACCGCCGGGTGCGGGTGGTGGGCACCTTCCCGCCCGCCTCGCACAGCCCCATTACCTATCCGATGGCGCAACTGTCCGCCTCGACCAACCGCGACGCCGATGGCTTCCGCCGCTTCCTGCTCTCGGCCGAGGGCAAGGCGATCTTTCGCGCCTATGGTTTTGGCACGCGCTGACCCATGACGGCGCTCTCGCCCGAGGATTGGGGCATTGTCGCCCTGTCGCTGCGGATCAGCGCGGTGGCCATTGGCGGGGCGGCGCCTTTTGCCTTTGGCTGCGCGTGGCTGCTGGCGCGGGGGCGCTTTGCCGGGCGGGTGGTGCTTGATGCGCTGGTGCATCTGCCGCTGGTATTGCCGCCGGTGGTCACGGGCTGGCTGTTGCTGGTGGCCTTTGGCGCGCAAGGATGGGCCGGGCGTTTGCTGGCCGATGTCGGCGTGACGCTCATGTTCCGCTGGACGGGGGCGGCGCTGGCCAGCGCGGTCATGGCCTTCCCGCTCATGGTGCGCTCGATGCGCCTCTCGCTCGAGGCGGTCGATGTGCGCTACGAGCAGGCCGCCCGCACGCTGGGCGCAGGCCCGGCGCGGGTGTTTGCCACCATCACGCTGCCGCTGGCCATGCCGGGGGTGATGGCCGGGCTGGTGCTGGGCTTTGCCCGCAGCCTGGGCGAATTTGGCGCGACGGTCACCTTCGTCTCGAACATTCCGGGCGAGACGGCCACGCTGCCGCTGGCGATCTATTCCGCGCTGCAGGTGCCGGGGCAGGAAGGGGCGGCGATGCATCTGGCGCTGGTGTCGGTGGCGCTGTCGGTGGCGGCGCTGTTGGCGTCTGAATGGCTGACGCGGCGGATGGGGGGTAACCGTGGGCTTTGACGCGCTGGCGGGGCAGGCGGGCCTGTCGGTCGATGTCGAGGTGATGCGCGGGGCCACGCGCATTGGCGTGTGCTTCGAGGCGCGGGGCGGGGTGACGGCGCTGTTTGGCCGGTCGGGCGCGGGCAAGACCAGCGTGCTCGACATGGTGGCGGGCCTGTTGCGTCCCGATCGCGGGCAGATCGTCATTGCCGGGCAGGTGGTGTTCGACAGCGCGGCGGGCATAAACCTGCCGGCGCAGGCGCGCGGCTGCGGCTATGTGTTTCAGGACCACCGCCTGTTTCCGCACATGAATGTGCGCGACAATCTGCTGTATGGCTGGCGTTTGGCCGCGCCCGACAAACGCTGGATAGGCGTTGAGCAGGTGTGTGACTTTCTGGGCATCGGCGGCTTGCTCGATCGCCGGGTGCGGGGCCTGTCGGGCGGCGAGGGGCAGCGCGTGGCCATTGGCCGGGCGCTGCTGGCCGGCGCGCGGGTGTTGCTCATGGACGAGCCGCTCTCCTCGCTCGACGCGCCGCGCCGGGGCGAGATCATGGCGCTGATCGAGCGCATTCGCGACGAGCTGGCAGTGCCCATCCTGTATGTCAGCCACGATGCGGGCGAAGTGTCGCGCCTGGCAGCGCAAGTGGTCGAGATGGACTGACGCGCCGCCAACTGCCCAGGCGCACCATCAACCGCAAAGCTGTGGACGAGGCGGTTGCATGACGCGCGGCAGGCCATATCAATAGCGACCGATTTTGCGGGCGGCGGCGCGTCGCCTTTTGGGAGTTTCATGCAGATGATGCGTTCTTTGGTGGCAGCGCTGGCGGCATTGGCCCTGACCACGTTGCCAGCGCAGCCGGCCCTGGCGCGGCACCACAAGGCGGCCGCCCACAAAACCCAGCCCAAGCCGGTCAAGGCACAGGCAGCCACTCGCCACAAGCACGGGCGCAAGGCCAAGGCCGCGATTGCCAAGCCGGTCGGCAAGGCTGGCAAGCTGGCCAGTCGTCACCACCGCCATCATGCCGCCGCAACCCCGGCACCGCAGGCAACGGGCAAGCATCACCGTGGCCGGCACCACGCGGCAGCGCAGCTGACCAGCAAGCCCAAGGCGGCCGCGGCGCATCACATGAGCAAGCGCCATGGCAGCAAGGCCTCGCGCCATGCCAGCGCCATGGCAAAGGCGCCGCACGCGATGACCCGCGCCGAGCGCCGCCATCAGGCTGCGCAAGCCAAGCGCATGCATGGGCACAAGGCCGGCCATGCCCATGCCCATGCCCATGCTTATGCCCATTCCGGGCGCCATCACGCGGTACAGGCCAGCGCCAGCAGCACCCGGCACAAGGGCCACGGTCATGCCTATGCCGCAAAGGCCAGCCACACGGCGGCCCATCGCGCCCGCGCGCCCTATGTCGCGCCGCATTATCAGGCCCCGCCGCCGGTCCAGTCGACCGCTGGCAATGGCGGTTTCAACGCCGCCTTCAAGGACATTCGCCCGTCGAACTGAGGTAATG
>DATMUT010000248.1:0-3567 GCA_035563755.1 Novosphingobium sp. | reverse complement strand
CCAGCCATGCCACGCGGCCCCAGCGCGCGTTCTCGGCAATCCGGTCGCTGCCCATAAGCAGCTGCCCCGCCCGCAGGGCCAGGCCCAAACGTTCGGTAAAGGCGCGGATAAGCGCGGTTTCGATCAGGTCCGGCAGGTTTTCGGGTATGGCCAGCTTCGCGCCCTTGTGGGCCCGCGCCAACGCTCCCTTCAATTTATGATTGGCCAGCGCTTTTTCAAGAGCCGCCCGGTTAACACCAATCCATGCGCCACGCCCCGGCGCACGCGCCAGCACGTCGGGCATGACGCTGACCACGCCATCAGGCCCTTCGGGCGAGATGGCGAGCCGAATCAGCGAATCACGCGACCCCACCTCTCCGGAAAGGATGCATTTCCTTTCCGGCCCGGTTTCGGCGCTATCGGCGCTCAGGCGCTCATTGCGAGGAGTCCGCATCGGCGGCCTCCTCTGAATCAGGTCCGTTGTCAGTAGCGGCCGGCTCTTCGTCGAACCAGTGCGCGCGGGCGGCCATGATGATCTCGTTGCCCTGTTCTTCGCTCAGGCCATACTCGCCCAGAACGCCGCCACGGCTCTGCTCTTCATTGCCGCGTTCGCGCTTGTCGTTGCGGCGGCGCTGGTCGTTCGAGCGCTTCTTGGCAATCAGCTCGTCGGTGGCCAGGTCAGCCAGATCATCGAGCGTGCGGATGCCCGCCTTGCCCAGCGTCACCAGCATAGCCTCGTTCAGGTGCGGCAGCTCGGCCAGCGCATCATCGACGCCCAGCGCGCGGCGTGCCTCGCGGGCAGCTTCCTCGCGGCGCTCCAGCGCTTCGGCGGCGCGGCTCTGCAGCTCTTCGGCCAGCTCCTCGTCGAAGCCCTCGATCTGGGCCAGTTCGGCCACGTCGATATAGGCCACTTCCTCCAGCTCGCTGAAGCCCTCGGCCACCAGCAGCTGCGAAAGCGTCTCGTCAACGTCCAGTTCCTCCTCGAAGGTCTTGGAACGCTCGGCGAATTCCTTCTGGCGCTTCTCGCTCGCCTCGGCCTCGGTCATGATGTCGATCTGCGAGCCGGTCAGCTGGCTGGCCAGACGCACGTTCTGACCGCGGCGACCAATGGCCAGCGACAGCTGGTCGTCGGGCACCACCACCTCGATGCGGCTGTCTTCCTCGTCGATCACGACGCGGCTGACGGTGGCCGGCTGCAGCGCGTTCACCACGAAGGTCGCGGTGTCCTCGCTCCAGGGGATGATGTCGATCTTCTCGCCCTGCAGCTCCTGCACGACAGCCTGCACGCGGCTGCCCTTCATGCCGACGCAGGCGCCGACCGGATCAATGCTCGAATCGCGGCTGATCACGCCGATCTTGGCGCGGCTGCCCGGGTCGCGGGCGGCAGCCTTGATCTCGATGATGCTGTCGTAGATCTCGGGCACTTCCTGCGCGAACAGCTTCTTCATGAAGTCGGGGTGCGCGCGGCTGAGGAAGATCTGAGGGCCACGGTTCTGCCGCTCAACCTTGAGGATCAGCGCCCGCACGCGCTCGCCCACACGCGCCGTCTCGCGCGGGATCTGCTGGTCGCGGCGGATAACGCCCTCGGCGCGGCCCAGGTTCACGATCACATGGCCAAACTCGACCGACTTGATCACGCCCGTCACGACTTCGCCGGCACGGTCCTTGAACTCGGCGTACTGGCGGTCGCGCTCGGCATCGCGCACCTTCTGGAAGATGACCTGCTTGGCGCTCTGCGCGTCGATGCGGCCAAGGTCCACCGGGGGCAGCGGATCGACGATGAAGTCGCCGATCTTGGCGTCCTTCTGCAGCTTCTCGGCCGCCTTGAGGTCAACCTGCTTGAAGTAGTCGTCGACATGCTCGACCACCTCAACCACACGCCACAGGCGCAGGTCGCCGGTGCGCGGGTCCAGCTTGGCGCGAATGTCGTTCTCGGCGCCATAGCGGTTGCGGGCGGACTTCTGGATCGCCTCTTCCATTGCCTCGATGACGATCGACTTGTCGATCATCTTCTCGGTGGCAACAGCAGTGGCAATCGCAAGCAGTTCGGCGCGGTTGGCGGAAATCGCACTGGCCATGGCTTAGTCTTCCTGTGCTTCGGTGTCTTCGTCGAGCTCGTCGATATCCTCGCCGATCTCGATGGGTTTGGTCGCGGCCAGCAGGCGATCCGTCAGGACCAGCTTGGCCGAGAAAACATTGGTGAGCGGGAAAGTGACCCGGCCCGACTTGCGATCGTCAAACAGGATTTCCTCGCCCTCAAGCCCGGCCAGATCGCCCTGGATGGTCTTGCGGTTGCCATCGACAGGCACCAGCAGCGTGACCTTGGCCTCATGCCCGGCCCAGTCGGCATAATCCTTGAGGCGGGTGAGCGGGCGGTCGATGCCGGGCGAGCTGACCTCGAGGCGATAGGCCTCCTCGATCAGCGTCTCGCCTGCTTCCTCCAACGCGTCGATCCGGTCGGAGATGCGGTGCGAAAGCGTCACGCAATCTTCCATGATGAGCTGCCCGGTCTCGGGGCGCTCGGCCATGATCTGCAGCGTGTGCTCCTCGTCACCCACCTCACTCTTGCCGAACAGGCGCACCCGCACGAGATCGAAACCCAGAGCCTTGACCTCGGGTTCGACAATCTCGGTAATGCGCTCGATACTGGCCATGAAAGCTCCAAACGGGATCGCGACCAAAGGCGCGAATCAAAAAGGCGGGACTGAAAACAGCCGGTCATCAGGAACGCCGTTTAGTGCCGGCCCCTTTCGGCGCCAGCCCGGCAAAGCGTTCACGATGTCGGATTGGCTGCCCCTATACCCTCACGACCACGCCTTTGCAACCGGCAATCCGCAGGCCAGCGCCAGACAGGCCTGCTAGCCGCCCTGCGCCAGCGCCTGCTCGACGGCCTGCCACACCTGGCTCACCGCCTGCGCGGCAGCTGTGCGCGGGCCAAAATGCGCCAGCGGCGCCTGCTTCACCCCCATCTGCTCGATCACGCTGGCCAGCGGAATGACCGGCCAGTCGGGATGCGCGGCCACCATCTCGCGGTGCAGCGCCTTGCGCCGGTCCACCATCGAGAACACCGGCAGCAGGTCGGGCGCCTTCTTGCCGCGCTCCTGCGCCAGATGGGCGCGCACCTGATCGAGCGTGCGCAGCGCCAGCGGCGCCGGAATGACCGGGACGACCAGAATATCGGCCGCGCGAAAAATCTGGTCCGAAAGCTCGCCCAGCCCCGGCGGGCAATCGAGCACAATGCGGCCGTAATCGGGGCTGAGCGCGGAGAGCAGCTTGCGCAACCGCTTGGGCTTGTCCTCCGAGAGAGCCATGTCGATATGCCGCAGCGACAGGTCGGCCGCGATCAGGTCCAGCCCCGGCAGGTCCGTCACCTCTATCACATCGGCCGCATCCACATCGCGCGAAAAGATGCTCTTGGCCAGCGGCGCGCGGCGATCCTTCGCCCCCCGCTCGCCACGTTCGCCATGCCCCAGCAGGAAACCGGCGGCCCCTTGCGCGTCCACATCCCACAGCAGAGTGCGGTGCCCCGCGCTGGCCGCGGCGTCGGCCAGATTGACCGCCAGCGAGGACTTACCCACCCCGCCCTTC
>DATMUT010000247.1:0-3222 GCA_035563755.1 Novosphingobium sp. | reverse complement strand
ACCGCCGTGCCCGCCGACAGCACCGCGACAATGCCGAACAGGATGAAGATCCAGTGGTCGATCTCGTCGGTCGTGCTCCCGCGCGAGAAGCCGTGGTCGATGATGTGGCTGAAGCCCCATGGCACCGCCAGCGTCGCCGTTGCCGTCACCATGAGCGCGCAGCACGCCGTGAGCACCCGCCCCGGATAGGCCGCCGCCGCGCGCCAGATCATGGCCAGCGGCCCCAGGCTCTTGCTGGCAGGGGCTGCCTGACGCCCCGACTCGGAGCCCGAATCGCCGGGCGAATCGGCAGGCAACGGCCCGCCTCCCCCCGAAATCGGGCGAACAGGCGAGGAAGCCGCCATGCCGGAGACGGCAGCAGGCGCAGATGCAGGCGCAGAAGCAGACATGGCGCCCGCCCTATCGGATTTTTTATTCCGATGGAACCGCGCAAAACCGGGCGCTTGTCCGAAATGGCGAGGCTTCGCGCAGCCATCTACGCATTGCCGCGTTGCAACAATTTAGGTTTACAGACACTATTGAAGGTAAGGATACCATATCAGCAGCCGGCCACGCCCCGGCGCAGGGGAATGAACTTGCTCTACAACGCCTACGAACTTCAGCGTAGCTTCCTCTCGGGAGCCAGTGCCTGGGCCTCGGTCGTGGCAGAGGTGATGACCAATCCGGCCATGCCGACCGCGCATCTGGGCATCGGCCCGATCATGGCCTCGGCGCTGGACGTGTTCGCCCATGCCGCCATGCCCCGCGGCAAACCCACCTTCGAGATCGAGACGGTGACGGTCGATGGCCAGACCCATGCCGTGACCGAGGCGATCGTGGTGCACAAGCCCTATGGCAACCTGCTGCGCTTCACGCACGATGGCCTGCCCGCCGATGCGCCCCGCCTGATGATCGTCGCGCCGATGAGCGGGCATTATGCCACGCTGCTGCGCGGTACGGTGGCGCGCATGGCCGAACGCGCGGTGGTCTACATTACCGACTGGGCCGATGCGAAGCTGGTGCCGACCTCGGCCGGCCGCTTCGATCTGGACGACTATATCGACTATCTCATCGGCTACCTCGAGCATATCGGGCCGGGCGCGCACATGCTGGCCGTGTGCCAGCCCTCGGTGCCCGCCTATGCGGCCGCTGCCGTCATGGGCGCTGCCAAGCACCCCTGCCGCCCGATGACGCTGACCATGATGGGCGGCCCGGTCGATACGCGCGAGGCGCCCACCAGCGTGAACGACGTGGCCATCACCCGCCCGCTCAGCTGGTTCGAGCACAACGTGATCGCCACCGTGCCGCTGCATTACCCCGGCGCCGGCCGCAAGGTGTACCCCGGCTTCCTGCAGCTGGCCGGCTTCATGTCGATGAACCTGCAGAGCCACCTGATGAGCCACTGGCAGATGTTCAGGCATCTGGTCGACGGCGATGGCGAGAGCGCCGATTCCTCCAAGGCCTTCTACGAGGAATATCGCAGCGTCTGCGACATGACCGCCGAGTTCTATCTGCAAACCATCGAGCATGTGTTCCAGAAGCACTCGCTGCCCAAGGGCGAGTTCGTGCATCGCGGCAAGCCGATCGACCTGTCGGCCATTACCGACACCGCCCTGCTGGCCGTCGAGGGCGAGCGCGACGACATCTCGGGCATCGGCCAGACGCGCGCCTCGCTCAAGCTGGCGACGCACCTGCCCGACACGCACAAGCGCTACCTGCTGGCCGAGGGCGTGGGCCATTACGGCATCTTCAACGGCAGCAAGTGGCGCAACCGCATCGCCCCGGTGGTCGAGGAATGGATGGCCCAGCACGGCACGCGCGACGCTGACGAAAGCAAGCCGCGGGGCCTGAAGGCGGTCAAATAAGGCAGCGCAAAAGCAAGGGCGAGGGATGACCCTCGCCCTGTTTTACCCCAGCCCTGCGTGGCGCGGTCAAACGCGTCCGACGCTTGAGTACTGGAAGCCTTTGGCGCGCAGTTCTGTGGGATCGTAGATGTTGCGCAGGTCGACCAGCACGGGGGCCTTGGCCAGCGTCTTGATCCGCTCGAAGTCGAGCGCGCGGAAGGCGTCCCATTCGGTCACGATGACCACCGCATCGGCGCCCTCGATCGCGGCATAGGCGCTTTGCTTCATGTCCACTTCGGGCATGAGCGGCGCGGCAAATGCCATGCCTTCGGGGTCGTAGGCGGTAATGTGCACGCCGGCATCGGCCAGCGTCTGGGCAATGGCGATGCTGGGCGCGTCGCGCATGTCGTCGGTGTTGGGCTTGAAGGTCAGGCCCAGCAGCGCGACCTGCTTGCCGCGCGCCAGATCATGCCCGCCCAGCGCGTCGAGCACCTTGCGGCCCATGGCGCGCTTGCGGCTCTCGTTCACCTTGACCACCGCCTCGACGATGCGGGTCGGGCTGTCGTAATCCTCGGCGGTTTTCAGCAGGGCCAGCGTGTCCTTGGGGAAGCACGAGCCGCCATAGCCGGGGCCGGCGTGCAGGAACTTGGAACCAATCCGGTTGTCCATGCCAATGCCGCGAGCCACATCCTGAACGTTGCCGCCCACCTTCTCGCACAGGTCCGCCATCTCGTTGATGAAGGTGATCTTGACCGCCAGAAACGCGTTGGCGGCATATTTGATCATCTCGGACGAGCGGCGCGAGGTGAACAGGATGGGCGCCTTGTTCAGGAACAGCGGGCGATAGACCTCGTTCATCACCCCCTTGCCCCACTCGTCCTCAACGCCCACCACGATGCGGTCGGGGCGCTTGAAGTCGCCAATGGCCGCGCCCTCGCGCAGGAATTCCGGGTTCGAGGCAACGGCAAACTGCACGCCCGTGCCGGTGTCGGCGATGATCCGCTCGACCTCGTCGCCCGTGCCCACCGGCACCGTCGACTTGGTCACGATCACGGCCGGCGTCTTCAGGTTCTCGCCCACTTCCTGCGCCACGGCATAGACAAATGAGAGGTCGGCATGGCCATCGCCGCGCCGGCTGGGCGTGCCCACCGCGATGAAAATCGCAGCCGCGCCCTCGATCCCCTCGGCAAGGCTCGTGGTGAACGAAAGGCGCCCAGCCTTCACATTGTTCGACACCAGCTCGGCCAGCCCAGGCTCGTAAATCGGCATGATGTTCTGGTTCAGCCGCTCGATCTTGGTCGGATCCTTGTCGATGCACACCACTTCGTGCCCGAAATCGGCAAAGCACGCGCCAGATACCAAACCGACGTAGCCCGAGCCGACCATCGCAATCTTCATC
>DATMUT010000246.1:0-2336 GCA_035563755.1 Novosphingobium sp. | reverse complement strand
ATTCGTCCTTGCGAGTCAATATACCCGGGTAATATATGGAGCGAGTCCATCGAAAGGAGCGCTGCATGGAGATCAACCGACAGGAGGCGCGGGCCGCCTACAAGGAACGCAAGGTTATGGCCGGCATCTATGCCGTGTGCTGCACCGCTTCAGGCCAGAAATGGGTGGGCAAGGCGCCCGACCTGTCCACGATCCAGAACCGCCTGTGGTTCACCCTGCGCCATGGCGGCAATCCCCATCGCGCGTTGCAGAGCGCCTGGCGCTTGCACGGTGCGCAGGCCTTCACCTTCGAGGTGGTGGAATGCGTCAGGGAGGAGGACCTCCAATTTGGCCGCGATCAGGCGCTGAAGCGTCGCCTGGACCATTGGGCTGGTGTATTGGGCGCGGCAAGGATCTGATCAGGAACGATCGAGCATGGCCCGCACTTGACGCGCGGGCCATGCCGCCGCCGTTCTAGCTGAACGAGAGCGCGAGCCCGGCGATAGTCGCCGCCAGCCCGGCCCAGCCGAGCGGCGCCAGCGGATGGCCAAGCCACAGCCAGTCCATCACCGCGGTCACTCCGGGCACGAGGTACAGCGTGCTGGTGACGTTGACGAGGTTACCGCTGGCGATCAGTCGGTAGAGCGCGAGGCTGGCCCCGACCGAGATCGGCAGCCCTAGCCACAGCGCCGAAAGCAGAAAGGCCGGCGCGTGGGACAAATGGAACGGCTCGAACGGGGCGATCGCCAGGATCACGGCAAGGCCGGTCGCGTATTGCAGCGGCAGCACCTCCCATGGCGCCTGTGTTTCGCGCTTTTGCCAGATCGTGCCGGCGGTTATCCCGGCAAGTGCGAGCAGGGCGAAGATGAGGCCGAGCACGCCGAACTGTGCGCCTGCCAATCCGTCCCAGACGACCATCGCCACCCCGGCCAGCGCGCAGAGCAGTCCGGCGATCCGTCTCGGGCTGAACCGCCGCTCGGTGATCGCGAGGGTCAACAGCGGCTGGATGCCGAGCAGGGTTGCGAGCATGCCGGGGCGCAACCCGTGTTCCATCGCCAGCAGGTAGCAACTCGAATAGATCCCCGCCATCGCGAGGCCGGTGATCATCACTCGCGGGATGCTCGCCCGCATCGGGAGCACGCAGCCGCGGCGTAGGCCGATCAGCAGGAGAACGCCAAGTGCGAGGCCGTAGCGCAGCAGCAGCAGCGCGAAGGGCGAACCATACTGGAGGCCGATTTCGGACACGATCGCGCCGCTGCTCCCCAGCAGCACGAAGATACTCGTGAGGACAATCGTCCCCACCGGAAAACGAGTGGACATGAAGTTTCACCTGAAATGCAGATCATCCGGCGCAAAGCGCGCGGACCCAGAGGTTGTCGGCGGGCGTCAGCCCGCGATGACAGCCGGAGGCGGTGCCACGGCCATGATGGCTGCGGCCCGAAGCATTTCTGGCGGCGGAGGCGAGGCAAGACGCGGCAAACCCTTGATGGCGCAGGCCATCGATAAGAAGCCGGAAAGGGGCGGGCGCGTTTGCATCGGCATCGTTCATAGGGTGATTGAGCAGGCAGTGCAAATGCGGAAGACGCCGCCCAAACTGCCCTATAGCCGCCATCCAGCCATGCCGCACTGAGGCGTGCGTGTAAGACGGCGGCTATGGGCGGCAGTACCTGAGCATGTCGCCCCAAGCGCGACTGTGCCGTCAAGCCGAGAAGACAGTGTGATAATCCATGTCGGCAAGGTCGCTCAGCAGGTCAGCTTCGCGGGGATTCCAGTTCAGTTGCGCGCGCGTCCACGCGCTGGAGGCTGGCATATCGAAGGCGGCAAAGGGCGCCATCCACCCAAAATGCCCGGCAGCTTCCTCTTGCCCCAGCGATACCACTGGCAGGCCGAGCCCTTTCCCCAGCGCTTCGGCAATGGCTCTGGCGCTTACGCCTTCTTCGGCCACAGCGTGCCAGCGCGTGCCGGGCTTGCCGCCGTTCAGCGCCCGGTCGATGGCCAAACGATAGAGATGCGCCACATCGCTGACATGCCCGGCCGCCCAGCGGTTTGCACCCTCGCCAATATAGGCCACGCGGCCTTTCTCACGCGAAATCTGGATCAATGGCGAGATCAGCCCCTGCTTCACCGTGTTGTGCACCTGCGGCAAGCGCATCACATCCACATGCACGCCGCTTGCCAGCACAGCCTGCCCGGCCAGTTCCGAGGCGGCGCGCGGATTGGGGTGGTGGGTGTCGAACACGTCTTCGGTCGCCGGGCTGCCATCGGCGTGGCTGCCCATGCCGGTGCCCGATGTGATGAGCATCGGGCGAGCGGAGCCTTTCAGCACCTCGCCCATGGCCGTGATGGCGCGACGATCT
>DATMUT010000245.1:0-2378 GCA_035563755.1 Novosphingobium sp. | reverse complement strand
CTCCACCGTCTCGGCCTGCCCCATTGGCGAAGTGGCGGCCGCCAGCGACAAGCCCTTCTGGTTCCAGCTCTACATGATCCGCGACCGCGCCTTCATGCGCGACCTGCTGGCCCAAGCGGTCGAGGCGCAATGCAGCGCGCTGGTCTTTACCGTCGACATGCCCGTGCCCGGCAGCCGCTACCGCGACTATCACACCGGGCTTGCCGGCAGCGGCGGGCTGAAGGGCGCGGCATGGCGCGTGGCGCAGGCCATGGTGCGCCCCGAATGGGCATGGGACGTGGGGGTTTGCGGGCGCCCGCACCATCTGGGCAATGTCGCCCCGGTGCTCAAGGGCAACACCGGCATCGAGGATTTCTTTGCCTGGATGCGGGGCAATTTCGACCCCTCGATCCACTGGCGCGACCTGGAATTTATCCGCTCGGAATGGAAGGGCCCGCTCATCATCAAGGGTATCCTCGACCCCGAGGATGCGCGGCAGGCAGCCGCTGCGGGCGCCGATGGCATCGTGGTGTCGAACCATGGCGGGCGCCAGCTTGACGGCGTGCTGTCCTCGGCGCGCGCGCTGCCGCCCATCGCCGATGCGGTGGGCGATACGCTCACCGTGCTGGCCGATGGCGGGGTGCGCTCGGGGCTGGATGTGGTGCGGATGCTGGCGCTGGGGGCCAAGGGCGTGCTGCTGGGGCGGGCCTGGGCCTATGCGCTGGCCGCGCGCGGGCAGGCCGGCGTCACGCAGATGCTGCGCCTGATCGAGGCCGAAATGCGCGTGGCGATGGCGCTGACGGGCTGCACCAGCATCGAGAAGATACATCGCGGCATGCTGGCCTGAGCGCACGCAACAACAATCAAAACGAATACCCGGGAAGGATCTGAACACCGATGGCAAGCACCATCTCCCCGCACGTGGACCACATGGCCCCGCGCGATCACTGGCGCAACACGATCCTGGCGGGTCTGGCCAATTACATCGATGCCGGCTCGATCGTGTCGGGTTCGGTGGCGCTGGCGCTGTGGAAAGATGTCTGGCACCTCTCGGACGGGTTCATCGGCCTGATCGGCGCCTTTTCGGCCAATGCCATTTCGGCCGGCGTTGGCGCGCTCATCGGCGGGTGGCTGTGCGACAAGGTCGGGCGCAAGACCATCTATCAGTGGGACATGATCGCCTATGCGCTGGGCATGATGCTGCTGGTGCTGGCCTGGGCGCCGTGGATGATCGTGGCCGGTTTTGTCATCGTGGGCCTGGCCGTGGGCGCCGACATTCCGGCCAGCTGGTCGCTGATTGCCGAGCAGGCGCCGGACGATGCGCGCGGCAAGCATTCGGGCGTGGCACAGGTGCTGTGGTATCTGGGGCCGGTGGCGGTGCTGGTCGCGGGCTATTTCCTCAAACCCTTTGGCCTGTCGGGCGTGCGTTTCCTGTTCCTGCATCTGGTGGTGCTGGCGCTGGGCCTGACGCTGCTGCGCTCGCGCATGAGCGAGTCGGAACGCTGGCAGGAAACCGTCGCGCAGGCCGCCGCCACGGGCGCGAAAATGCCCGGCTGGGCCGATGTCCTCACCCCGCGCCATCTGGCCAGCGTGCTCTATCTGGTGACGATGTATGGCATGTGGAACCTGTGGGCGGGCTATAACGGCTTCTTCACGCCCTATCTGATCGAGCAGAACCACCTGCCGCAATGGGCCGCCACCTTCGTCCCGGCCAGCTACTTTCTGGTCGGCATGGCCTCGATCTGGTTCATCTTCATGCGCCTGTCCGACAAGGTCGACCAGCGGGTGCTGTTCGGCGTTTCGGCGGCGCTGCATGTGGCGGGCATGGCGCTGCTGGCGGTTTTTGGCTTCCACCTGCCGGTGGTCATTGCGCATATCCTCATCATGGGCGTTGCCAGCGGCTTTGGCGCGCAAAGCTTCTTCCAGCTGTGGTCCTCCGAAATGTTCCCCACCGCCATCCGTTCCACCGCGCAAGGGCTGGCCTTTGCCATCGTGCGCATCGCCATGGGCGTGTGGAGCCTGGCGGTGCCTTCGCTGGCGGCCAATGATTTCACCCAGCTGGCATGGATTTTGACGGGCTTTCTCGTCATAAGCGGGGTTGTCGGCGTTGTCTGGGCGCCGCGCAACGAGGGCAAATCGCTGGAACAGCTCGACGCCGAGCGCCGGGGCCTTTGACGTCAACACCAACGGGGGCGCACCGCCGGCCATGCATGCAACCGAACGCGAAAGGCTGATCTTCGAGGCGCTGGGGCCAACCGGCTTTGTCAGCTACCGCGATCTCGAGGCGCGGCTCGATGCCTCGCCGGCCACCATCCGCCGCGACCTGACCCGGCTCGAGGAAGCCGGCCAGATCGAGCGGGTGCATGGCGGCGCGCGCCTGGCCGAGACGGCAACGCAGG
>DATMUT010000244.1:0-4192 GCA_035563755.1 Novosphingobium sp. | reverse complement strand
CCGCCAAGGCGCGCGCGTACATCCCGCGGGTCGTGCCAGTCGCCCAGCAGTTGCGCCAGATCGCGGCCGGCATCGCTGTCGGCGTCGGGAATGGTGATCTCGAGCTTGACCAGCTGGTCGCCGCGCGTGCCATCCTTGCGGGTAAAGCCCTTGCCCTTGAGCCGCAGCGTGCGGCCCGAGGAGCTGCCCGGCGCGACGGTGAGCATGACCGCCCCCTCGACCGTGGGCACGCGAACCTTGGCGCCGGCTACCGCCTCGGTCAGGGTGACGGGCAGGTCGACCAGCACATTGTCGCCCTCGCGCCGGAAGAAGGCGTGGGGCTGGACCTGGATGGTGACGATGGCATCGCCCGGGCCGCCGGGGCCTTGCTCGCCCTTGCCGGCCAGGCGCATCTGGGTGCCATCCTCAACGCCCTTGGGCAGCTTGAGGTCGATCGTCTTGCCGTCGGACAGGGTGATGCGCTGGCTGGCGCAGATGGCCGCATCGGGCAGCGAGACCGACAGGCGGTATTGCGCATTGGCCCCGCGCGGCGCCGCGCGCCCGCCGCCAAAGCCGCCAAATCCACCGCCAAAGCCGCCACCCTGACCGCCGCCACGCCCGCCAAAGATGCCCTCGAAAATATCGCCGATATCGACCCCTTCGGGCCCGCCACCAAAGCCGCGCTGCCCCCCGCCCGGGCCGCCGCCGCCAAATCCGCCGCCAAAGCCGATGGGGTTGCCGTCGGCGTCGATCTCGCCCCGGTCGAAACGGGCGCGCTTGTCCTTGTCGGTCAACAGGTCATAGGCGCGCGTCACGTCGTTGAAACGTTCCGCCGCCTTGGGGTTGTCCTTGTTGTGGTCGGGGTGCAATTCCTTGGCCAGCTTGCGATAGGCGGACTTGATGTCCTTTTCGCTGGCGCCGCGCGAAACGCCAAGGGTCGCATAAGGGTCGTTTGCCATGCGCCCTAGCTAGGAGCGTGACGCGCATGCCGCAAGGGTGGCGTGGCGGATAATCGTGACGATGCGGTGTGTTCAGGGTTCTGGCGCGCGGCGGCAAAGTCCGATAACGGCAGTTGCAGGGCCCCAGCAGGCCGCCAGCAACAGGATCAGCCAGCCATGACCGCGCCAGCCACCCCCGCAGATGCCGCCTCGCAAAAGGACGCCATTGCCGCTGGCGACCCCATGGCCCTGTTTGACGAGTGGTTTGCCGAGGCGCGCGCCAAAGAGCCCAACGACCCCGAGGCGGTGGCGGTGGCCACGGCCACGCCCGATGCCGCGCCTTCGGTGCGCATGGTGCTGATGAAGGACCACGGGCGGCATCTGGGCGATGGCGCGGGCTTTGTGTTCTATACCAACACGCACAGCCGCAAGGGCGGCGAATTGCTGGCCAACCCGCAGGCGGCCATGCTGTTCCACTGGAAATCGCTGCGCCGCCAGATCCGCATCGAGGGCACCATCGAGCAGGTGAGCGACGAGATGGCCGATGCCTATTTCGCCTCGCGCAGCCGCGATTCGCAATTGGGCGCCCATGCCAGCGATCAGTCGCAGCCATTGAGCAGCCGCGCGCATTTCCTGGGCGATATTGCCCGTGTGACCGCGCGCCACCTGATCGGCCCGGTGCCGCGCCCGCCCCACTGGACCGGCTTTTGCCTGAAGGCCAACGCCATCGAGTTCTGGATGGACCGGGCCTTTCGCCTGCACGAGCGGCGGCGCTTCACGCGCGATGCGGCCGGCGCATGGACCAGCACCCTGCTTTATCCGTAAAGGAACCGGCGATGAGCGGCACGAACGGGCATAATGGCAACGGCGCGCTCAACCGCAGCGCGGCCTATGCCAGCATCACCATGGCCTCGGTGCTGGTGGTTCTGAAAGGATGGGCGGCGTGGTCGACCGGGTCGACCGCCATGCTGGGCAGCCTTGCCGATACCGGGCTGGACCTTATCTCCTCGGTGGCGACGCTGGCGGGGGTGTGGGTGGCGGCCCACCCATCGGACGACAACCACCGCTTTGGCCACGGCAAGGCCGAGGCGCTCTCGGCCATGTTCCAGGTCATCCTCATTGGCTTTTCGGCGCTGGGGCTGGCGGTGCATGCCGGCCAGCAACTGCTCTCGGGCGAGCGGACGGTGGCGGCCGGCGATGGCATTCTTGTCTCGGTGGTGGCCATTGCCGGCACGCTGGCGCTGCTGGCCTGGCAGCGCCATGTGATCGCGCGCACCAGCTCGATCGCCATTTCGACCGACCACATGCATTATCAGGCCGACCTGCTGCTCAACATTGCTGTCATCGTGGCGCTGGTGCTCGACCAGCATGCCGGCTTTACCCGTGCCGATCCGCTGTTTGGGCTTGGCATTGCGGCGTGGCTGGGCTGGGGGGCGTGGGGCGCCTCGCAGGCGGCCATCGAGCAGCTGATGGATCAGGAATGGCCCGAGGAGAAGAAGCGCCGCTTTGTCGAGGTGCTGGGCCGCCACCCCGAATTACGCGGCGTGCACGACCTGCGCACCCGCACCAGCGGCGAGCGCGATTTCGTGCAGTTTCACGTGTGGGTCGATGGCAACATGACCGTGACCGACGCGCACCGGGTGATGGACGAGATCGAGGAGAAGCTGCATGCCGAATTCCCCGGCATCGAGATCCTGATCCATCCCGACCCCGAGGGCCATGTCGACGAGGTGGGGCCTGCGGTGGGCAATGTGCTGCGCCAGGGCGCGCGGGTCTGATCGCGCGGCCTAGTGGCGGGCGTATAATTCCACGATATCGCCCAGCTTTGCGCGCAGGGCGGCGCGTTTGTCTTCGGGCGTTTGGCCCAGCCGCACCAGCGTGAGGTGCTGCTGGGGCGAAACGATGACATATTGCCCCATGTGGCCGATCGCCGCGAACAGGCTGGCCGGCGCGCGGTCGGGGAAGAGTTCCTCCTCGCCATTGGCGCTGGGCCGGTTGAGCCACAATTGCGCGCCATAAGCCGGGTTGGTGGGGTTGGGCGCGGTCATGAAGCGGATCCAGTCGCTGGGCACGATGCGCGCGCCGCCAACCATCCCGCCATTGCGCAGGAACTCGCCAAAACGCGCCCAGTCGCGCGCGGTGGCGTGGATCATGCTGCCCCCTTCCATCGTGCCGGCCGCGTCAAATTCGGCCACGGCCGAGCGCATGCCCAGCGGCGCGAACAGGCGCGTGCGCAGATAGTCGCCAATGACCTGCTGGCGCACCTGCGGGTCGGCGCTCTCGGTCAGCGAGCGGGCGGCCAGATCGGCCAGGATCACCCCGGTGGCGGTCGAATAGCGCCAGCGCGTGCCGGGCAGCGCCTCGAGCGGCTGGGCCTCGGCATAGGCGGCCATATCGTCGCGCCCGTCGAGGAAGAGCATGCGCACCGTATCGGCATCGCGCGCGGGCGTGTCGGTTTCGACATGGGCCAGCCCCGAGCGCATCTGGAGCAACTGGCGCAAGGTGATCTCGCCGCGCGGGTCGCCAGGGCGCTGCCAGTTGGGCACCGGCGCCGATTCGTCGAGCCGCAGCCGCCCGTCCGAAACCAGCAGGCCAACCAGCACTCCGGTCACGCTTTTCGACATCGACCAGCCCAGCAAGGGCGTGTTCTGCGAATAGCCGGGCGCATAGCGTTCGGCCACGATGCGCCCATTGTGCAGCAGCACCACCGCCCGCGTCTGGCCCAGCGAGGGGTTGTCAAACAACGTGTCGATCGCGCGGGCCAGCGCCTCGCGCGGGGCGCCGGGGTGATCGCCCACCGCTGCGAGCGCCGCGGGTGAAAGGGGCGGCGGCCCCTTTGCGCCGCCGCAAGCCGACAGGGCTGGCAGCAGCAGCATGGGCAGGATAAGGGGCAGCAGGCGGGGCCGGTGGCGCGGGACCATCATGGGCCCCTCATGCGCAAGGCAGACAAGGATGGCAACCATGAAGCCCGAGGGCGCCCTATCATTCGTCGCAGGGCATGTGCGTAACGGGGCCGCGCGGCTGCGCTGGCCCACGGGCCGGGCGCGCTGGGCGGCCTTTGCGGTGCTGGGCCTGATGCTGGCGGGCGGGGCGGCGCTGGCATGGCGCTGGCCCGGCGTGCATGGCGATGCGGTGGCGGGGGCTTCGTTCGGGGCGCGAATCGGCTGTTCGTGCCGCTATGTCGAAGGGCGCCCGCTCGACCAGTGCGCGCATGATTTCGAGGCGGGCATGTCGCTCATCTCGCTCTCGGAGGACAGCGCGGCGCGTTCGGTCAC
>DATMUT010000243.1:0-4319 GCA_035563755.1 Novosphingobium sp. | reverse complement strand
GGCCGCCATCGAAGCGCGGGCAGCAGGCGGCCAGCTGATCCGCGAGCGGGATCGTATGCGACTGATTTTACCTGCGATAACGGGAACCGGGGCGGCTCTTTCGGGGTTGACCGGCGTACATGGAAGGCACAGCGACGAGGGGTTGAGCAGTCATGCCCTTCCCGCGCGACCCTTCGTTTGACATTGCAACATGCCGGGGTGCGACTTGGCCTTAGACCGTTTTACCGATCCACCCGCTGCCGAGGCGATGGTGCGTTTTCGACCTGGTACAGGCCAGGGTTTTCTGGTGACCATCGATACCGAAGAGGAATTCGACTGGACACAGCCGCTGGCCCGCACGGCGCATCGCGTCGACACGGTGTCGCGGCTGCGCAAGTTTCAGGAGTTCTGCGAAGGCTACGGCATCGTGCCGGTCTATCTGATCGACTATCCGGTGGCTGTCTCGCCGCTGGCGGCAGAGCTGCTGAGCGGGCCGGTGGCGCAGGGGCGGGCCGAAGTGGGTGTGCAGCTGCACCCCTGGGTCAGCCCGCCGCATGATGAGGAAGTCAATCAGTTCAACAGCTTTGCCGGAAACCTTCCCTACGAGCTTGAACGCGCCAAATTCCTGAAGCTGCACGAGACGATCGCGCGCAACTTTGGCGCGGCGCCCCTTATCTATCGCGCCGGGCGCTATGGGCTGGGGCCAAACACCCCGGCGATCCTGCGCGAGGCGGGCATTGCCATCGACACCTCGGTGCGTGCGCGGTTCGATTACAGCGGTTGGGGCGGCCCCGATTATACCGGCCTGCCCATTCGCCCCTGGTGGGTGGGGCAGGACCGGCGGCTGATGGAATTGCCGCTCACCACGATCTTCTCGGGCCTGCTGCGCGAGCGTGGCGACAGGCTCTATCCGCAATTGGGGCGCGTACCCAAGGCGCAGGGCCTGCTTGCGCGGCTGGGCCTGCTCGACCGCATTCCCATGACGCCCGAGGGCGTGACCATTGCCGAGGCGCTGCGCGGCGCCGATCTGGCCGTGGCAGAGCAATTGCCGGTGATCGTGCTGTCGTTTCACAGCCCGTCGCTATGCCCCGGCCACACGCCCTATGTGCGCAGCGAGGCCGACCTTGACCTGCTTTACGAGTGGTGGCGGCAGGTGTTTGACAGGCTGATGTCGCAGGGCGTGCGGCCCACTTCAGTCAAGCAGATCATGGAATCGGTTGAACTTGCCTAACGCCGCGCGGGCGGCTAACGCCACTCGCTCTGGCGAATGGGCCTGTAGCTCAGTGGTTAGAGCTGGCCGCTCATAACGGCTAGGTCGCGGGTTCGAGTCCTGCCGGGCCTACCATTCGCCAGGATTTTCCCGCCCATATTCAGAACCTTCGCCGGATTGGTTCGGCCGGGTGCCAGATCGCCGCGGCAGCGGGCGAGAAAAATAATACTGTGGCAGATGAAAAACTTGCCTCGCAGCGGGGCGACTGGAGCCGGCGTACTTGCGAAATGCGTTTTGCAAATGCCTCGCAATAACCTATATCAGCCTCTCGGAGGCACATATGATCGTCTGCATTTGCAATGCCATTCGTGAACGCGAAATCCGGGATGTGGCGCGCACCGGCATCACCGACGTCGAGGAAATCTATGGCAGGCTGGGCTGCGAACCCAATTGCTGCCAGTGCCTGCCCTTTGCGGCCGAAATCGCCCTCGACGAGGTAAGCGCGCCAGCCTGACCTGTGCGCGGGGCAAGCCGTTTGGCCACCACTGCCATGCGTGTTATGCTCTCCCCCTGTCGAGGGAGAGGCGCATGAAAGGCGACAAGCGGGTTATCGAATTCCTCAACGGCGCGCTCAAGAACGAGCTGACCGCGATCAACCAGTATTTCCTGCATTACCGGGTGCTCAACCATTGGGGCATCAGCAAGCTGGCGCAGTACGAATACCATGAGTCGATCGACGAGATGAAACATGCCGACCAGCTGGCCGAGCGTATTCTCTTCCTCGACGGCCTGCCCAATTTTCAGGATCTGGGCCGCCTGCGCATTGGCGAAACGGTCGAGGAAATCCTGCGCGCCGACCTTGCGCTCGAGATGGATGCGTTACCCCTGCTGCGCGAAGCGATCGCCTATTGCGAGACGGTACGCGATTTCGTCTCGCGCGACCTGTTCCAGCACATCCTCGAAAGCGAGGAGGAGCATGTCGACCATCTTGAAACCCAGTTCGAGATGATCGAGCGGATGGGGCTGCAGAACTACATCCAGCTGCAATCCGAGGCGGGCGCGGCCAGCTGACCCGCCCCATCGCCCGGTCGGCCCCGCAAGAGCCGGACAGGAGGAAATAAGGCGCGCGCCTGCCTGGATCGCGCCATAAAGCTGGATGCGCGCGCAGGAGGCAAAACCTGCCGCCGCCAGCCACGTAAAGTACAGCGATTTCAGGAAAGTGGTCGGGGAGATAGGATTCGAACCTACGACCCTCTGGTCCCAAACCAGATGCGCTACCAGGCTGCGCTACTCCCCGACACGCCTCAGCCCCTAGATTTCCCGCGGTTTTAACGCAAGTCGCTTTTCCACAATCATACGCGAAAGGGCGAAACAAATTGAGATTACAGGACAAGATCGCCCTCGCCCACTCCCTCTTTCGGACAAACAGCCAGCGGCAGCCACCCGCTCCATAATCGCCTGCTGGTGGCGCCCTTGGCGCCAACTGTCCTCGCCTCACCATTTTTTCGAAAGCATTGACGCATGTCGCACCGCCGCTCCGCCTCGCTCGCCTTGCTGCCCCTCGTGCTGATGTTCAGCGCCTCTCAGGCTAGCGCGCAAATGGCCAGTCAACCCGATACCGCAAGCCTGATCGAACGCATCATGCAAGCCGACAGCAATGGCGATGGCCAGGTCAGCCGGGCCGAGCTGATGGCCTATCGCGCCCAGCAATTCGCGCGGTTCGACCGCAATGGCGACGGCTTCATCGATGCCAACGATGTGCCCCGCATGCTGGCCAGCCGCTTCGAGCCCAGGATGAAGCAATTGCAGGCCCAGTTTGACGCCAACCACGACGGTCGCATCAGCCGCGATGAATTCGTCAATGGCCCGACACTGGGTTTCGACATCGCCGATGCCAACCACGATGGCGTGGTCACGCAGGCAGAGGTCAAGCTGGTGCTGGCCAGGGTCAAAACAGTGCGCGGCCAGTAATCGCGCCAGAGGATGCCGGCTGGTCCGGCAGCGCCAATGCCCCTGTCAGTTCAAACAGAACTGGGCGTCACTTATGACTCTGTTCCGTCCTTGATTTTTGGCCATGTAGAGCATCTGGTCAGCCGCGTTGAGGTTGTTGTCTATGCCTTCATCAAGGCTGATGACGGAAATGCCGATCGATGCCGTCAACGGTATGCGTGACTGTTCGCTGCGCACATCGCAAGCCTCTACCGCCAGGCGCACGGCTTCGCAGCAGGCCAGCACTTCGTCGGTGGTTTTGTCCGTGAACATCATCACGAATTCCTCGCCACCAAAGCGTGCCGCCAGAAACCCTTGCGCGGCGGCCTCGTCAAGCAATACGCCAGCCACCGCGCGGATCGCCACGTCGCCCAGATCATGGCCATAGGTGTCGTTGACGCGCTTGAAGTGGTCGATATCGAGAATGGCCAGACCGCCACTCTTGCGCGAAACCCGCATGGCATCAAACCGGGCGTGCGCCTGCTCGAAAAAGGCGCGGCGATTGTACAGCCCGGTCAACGGATCGCGCTCTGCCAGGTGGCGCAGGTGCTTCATCTGCGCCAGCGTCTGGATGTTGTGCTCGACGCGGTAGACCACTTCCTCGGCGACAAAGGGGCGATAGATGAAATCGGATGCCCCAACCTTGAGCAGCGCGGCCGACAGGAACGGGTCGCTCGACGAGGACAGTCCGATCACGCGCAGCGCCTCGGATGAACGGCAGTTGCGGATTTCCCGCGTCAGTTCGGCCCCATTCAGGCCGGGCATGTTGAAATCGGTGATGACCAACTGGATATGCGGGTTCTGGGCCAATGTCTCGAGCGCCACTTCGCCGCAATCCGCCTCGATCACTTCATAATTCTGCCGCCGCAAAAGCCTGACCAGCTCCATGCGCACGCTTCTGGTGTCGTCCACGACCAGGATCGAGGCCGTGGCAGGCTGGGTCAAGCGTTCTACCGTCTCCACCAACCGATCGACGACATCGACGGTGTCCTTCAGGAAATAATCGACAAGGCCGGCCGAGGCGAAACGCTCCCTTTCGCGCCGATTAAAGGTTGCGGTAAAAAGGATCGTGGGCACCTGATGCCGGGCCAGAAGCTCAATCATCTCGCCATCGGCGGCATCGGGCAGGTTAAGGCCGCTT
>DATMUT010000242.1:0-2345 GCA_035563755.1 Novosphingobium sp. | reverse complement strand
TGCCCGCGGCCTTATGGATCAGGCCAGACAAAGCCGCCCACCTGCATCAAACCCAAGCCTACGGACGTTGCAAAGCGTGCGCCTTTTGGCATAGCATGGGAGCGGCGGTAAAGGCCGCCATGCGCTTTTGGATGCGGGTGTAGCTCAGGGGTAGAGCACAACCTTGCCAAGGTTGGGGTCGAGGGTTCGAATCCCTTCGCCCGCTCCAGACTTTCCACACTACATTTGAGATAAAGCGCCAAGCCAGCCTGGCCGCGCGCGCAGCCTGCAAACGGTGGGGCGCGCCACCGGCACGCCCCTGCCCACCCCTTATGCCTTCAGCCGGGCCGCATGCCAGGCCACATGCTCGGCCATGAAGGTCGAGATGAAGTAATAAGAGTGGTCATAGCCAGGCTGCATGCGAATGGTCGCCGGCTGCCCCGCGGCCGAGCAGGCTTCGGCCAGCAGATGCGTCTTGAGCTGCCCTTCGAGGAAACCGTCCGCCTCGCCCTGATCGACCAGCAAGTCGGGCAAGCGCGCGCCATCGGCAATCAGCGCGCAGGCATCATAGGCGCGCCACGCCGCCCGGTCCTGCCCCAGATAACCCCCCAGCGCCTTTTCGCCCCAGGGGCACGACAGCGGGCTGACGATGGGCGAGAAGGCGCTGGTCGAGCGGAAGCGGTCGGGATTGCGCAGGGCGATGGTCAAGGCGCCATGTCCGCCCATCGAATGGCCAGTGATGCCCTGACGCGTCATGTCGACCGGGAAGTTGGCCGCGATCACCTCGGGCAGTTCCTTCTCGATATAGTCGTGCATGTGGAAATGGGTCGACCAGGGCGCCTGCGTGGCATTTACATAAAAGCCCGCGCCCTTGCCAAAGTCATAAGCCTCGTCATCAGGCACATCATCGCCGCGCGGGCTGGTGTCGGGCGCCACCAGGATAATGCCCTGCTCGGCGCAGGCGCGGCGGAACTCGCCCTTTTCGGTCACATTGGCATGGGTGCAGGTCAGGCCCGAAAGATACCACAGCACCGGCAGGCGCTCGCCCGGCGCGTGAGGCGGGACAAACACCGAAAACACCATGCGCGTGCCGGTCGTGGCCGCCTCATGTGCATAAACGCCCTGCATGCCGCCAAAGCTGCGGTTCACGCTCACCTGTTCCAGAGTCATTCCTGTTCCCCTTTGCGCCTGACGCCACCACAGGCGGCGCGGCCGGCCTGAAATTCACGAACCGGGCGAAGACTTAAACGCGGGCCAATTACGCTGTAAAGTCCGGGCAGCGCACGCCCGGCACCAGCGGGCGCAATGTTCGGCTCGGCGCATTCCCCCTTGCCTTTGAGCGATAATCCATGCACCGCGCGACTGGAGCATCATTCATTCAGGGTTCACCTAAAAACAGCCACTCGCCGCGTTTCGGGGGTGACCTTTTCAGACAAGGACAGTTGAGGGACATGGCCAGGTCCATTGTTCGCACCAATCGCGTGCGCCAGATTGCATGTATCGCCCTTGCCTCGACGGCCGCCTGTGTGGCGATGCCGGGCATCGCCTGGGCCGACTGCACCGCCAGCGGCACTGCCGTGACCTGCTCGGGCACCTCGTCGGCCTACACCTATTCGGGCACTTCGGCAGCTCAGGTCACGGTCAATTCGGGTGCTACCGTCACCGCGCCGATCATCGTCTCGGTCAGCGGTTCGACGCTGGCCAACGCCGGCTCGATCAGCAACACCGGGTCGTATTTCGCGGTGCAGTATGGCGATAACGCCACCATCACCAACACCGGCACGATCAGCTCGACCGGCACGTCCTCGGCCTCGGGCGCCATTTCGGTGGGCGCGAATTCGACCGTGACCAACAGCGGTACGCTCACGGCCTATTCGGGCACGGATGCTGTGCTGTTTAACGGTGTGAACGGTCGTTACATCCAGACGTCGAGCGCCACGGGCGCGACTTCGGGCAATATCGATTTTGGCACCAACACCGGTTCCAACCGCGCCTATTTCGAGAATGACGATTCGACCTACGGCCTGACCAGCGTTGTCTATGCCAAGGGCAACATCGACCTGGTCAACAACGGCATCTGGACCGGCACGCTGAGCCAGACCAAGGTGGAAGACGACAGCACCGTCACCTTCACCAATGGCAGCGCGGGCACGTTTACCGGCGTTCTGGCCACGCAGGACACCACCACGCTGGTCAACAACGGCACGATGTACCTGTATTCGGGCAGCGGCATCGGCACCTATTACACCACCAGCGGCGGCACCTCGACGGTGACCAACAATGGCACGCTGTGGATCGGCACCGAAGCGGCGCCCACCAAGCTGTCGATCTATGGCAGCTACACGCAGAGCTCGACCGGCGAGCTG
>DATMUT010000241.1:0-3991 GCA_035563755.1 Novosphingobium sp. | reverse complement strand
TGCGCGCGCTGGCCGGCACGCCCGCAAAAGCCTGCGCGAGCGGCAAAAGCGCGCCCCCGCCGCTGGCCGAGAGGACGCCCGCCCGGCTGGCCGCCAGCGCGTCGAGTGGGCGCACCACGCCGCGCTTGGCCTCGGTGATGGCATCGCCGGTCTGGTATTGCAGGTCGAGCGTCAGCCGGTTGTCGCCCTTGATCCGCACGGCGTTGAATTCGGTGTTGAAATCATTGCGCAGGCCCGCGGTCGTCACGCGGTCTTCCAACTCGCCGGTCAGGGCCGCGTAATAAGGCTTCAGCACGATGTTGACCGGCTTTGACCGCGCCGGATAGCCAAGGCGCAGCGCGGCTTCCTCGGGCAGGATGTCGACGCGTTCGATGGCCTCGGGTGGCAGGTTGCGCACCTCGTCGAACGAGCCGATGCGGCGGCCGTTGACCAGCAGCACCGGGCCATCGCCCGCGCGCGCCTGGCTGCCGCCAGTGAGCGCCGTGATCTGCGTGAGGATGTCGGCCAGATTGGTGGCGCCCAGCGCCTGGATCGCGGCGGAATCCATGCGTGTCTCGCTGGCAATGGCGCCGGGCGTTTCGCCATGCGGCCGGTCGGCGACCACCAGGATTTCCTGCCGGCCGGGCTGATCGGCAGCAGACGGTGTTGAAACCGTATCGGCACTTATGTCGGCTCCGGCAAGGCCGCTTGCGGCCAACCAGATCGCGGTCAAGACTTGCATTTTACCCCCGTCGGACTGCCCGGGCCTATGCGTCGAAGTGGGGGAGGGGGGCTAGGGGGCTTCGCATTCTAAATTTGCAATGTGACCTGCAGTCAGCCTCGATTGTCGCAATCGTCACGCATCTGTCATTCGCCCCGCCTAACCGCAGATCGCAGAATTGCGGGTGTTCTTGCCCGCCACCAAACGAGAAAGCCGCCTCGATGCGTATGACCTCCCGCTTTGCCCCAGCCCTTGCCGCCTCTTGCCTGCTTGCCCCGCTGGTGGGCCATGCCGCGCCCGCGCCCACCTATCATGTGGTCGAGAGCGTGAAGGGCAGCGATGGCGGATGGGACTTTGCCAATGTCGATCCGGTGCGGGGCGTGCTGTATGTTGCTCGTACCAATTCGGTTATGTCGGTTGATCTGGCCACCCGCAAGGTGAGCGATGCGCTGGCCCCGGTAAATGGCGGGCATCAGGCCCTGCCCATCAATGGCGGCGCCACCGTTGTGGCCACCAGCGGCAAGAACGGCATGACCCAGTTTGTCGAGGCTTCCACCGGCCGTGTCGTGGCCCAGGTGGCCAGCGGCAACAAGCCTGACGCGGCCTTCTATGACGCCGCCACGGGCCGCGTTGCGGTGATGAGCCCGGGCAACGACACGATCACCTCGATCGACGCGAAGACCCACCGCGTGACCGGCACGATGAAGCTGGCCGGCGGGCTGGAATTTGCCGTGAGCAACGGCAAGGGCGGCGCTTTCGTCAATCTCGAGGATGCCTCGATGATTGCCGAGGTGGACCTGAAGGCCGGCCGTCTGCTGCGCAAGATCGCTCTGCCGGGCTGCACTGGTCCCACGGGCCTGGCGCGCGTGGCAGGTGGCCGCCGGCTGATCTCGGCCTGCGCCAATGGCGTGGCGGTGGTGGTCGATGCCGCCTCGGGCAAGGCGCTGGCCAGCCTGCCCATCGGCAAGGACGCCGATGCGGTGCTGGTCGACGAGGCGCGCGGGCTGGCCTTTGTGCCTTGCGGCGGTAGCGGCACGCTGGTCGCCCTCGACATTCGCGACGCCGATCACATTGCCGTCGCGCAGGTCATCCCCACCCAGATCGGCGCCAAGACCGGCGCTGTCGATCCGCGCGACGGGCGCATCTATCTGCCCACCGCCACGCTGGCCGCCCCCGAGCCGGGCGCCAAGCGCGGCAAGCCGGTGCCCGGCACCTTCGTCATTCTCGTCGTCGCGCCGCAGGCCTGACGCATTCACACCCCTTCAAAAGGACCGTTCCTGTGAAACTTGCTCTCACTGCCATGCTGGCCCTTTGCATTGCCGCCCCCGCGACAGCCTCGGCTGCCGATGGAGGCAAGCATCTGGAATATCTGGACGCTGGCCAGTTCGACCCTTCGTTGCTCTTGCCGCCGCCGCCGGCCAAGGGGACGCCGGCTGAAGCCTTCGAGCTGCAGACGCTGCATCGCCTGATCGACAGCGCCAGCAAGGAGCGCCTGCAGCAGGCCCGCGAGGACGCCGACAACGAGACGCCGGCGATCTTCAACGGCGCGGTCGGCGTTGACCTGCGGACCCTGCCGGCCACCTGGGCGCTGCTTGAGCTGGTGCAGGAAGAGGGCGATGTGGCCGCCGGCTACAGCAAGGTCTATTTCCACCGCATGCGCCCCTACAGCGCCGACCTGAGCCTGCCCTTCTGCGAGGGCAAGGCTGATCCGGCAAAGCCTGCCTATCGCTCTTACCCCTCGGGCCATGCCACGCTGGGCTATTCGGTGGGCTGGGTGCTGGCGCGGCTGATGCCGGCCAAGGCCGACAAGATCCTGGCCCGCGCGCAGGATTACGCCATGAGCCGCCAGATTTGCGGCGCGCACTATCCGGCCGATACCGACGCCAGCCATGTGGTTGGCACGCTGGTGGGCTCGCGCCTGCTGGCCGACCCGCGCCTGGCCGCAAAGATTGCCGCCGCGCGCAACGAATTGAGCAAGATCTGAATCCGGCCCCTGTGGCCCGGTAGCCGGCGCCGATCCGATCCCTGCGGATTGGCGCCGGCCTTGGCATGAGGGATCGGCAAAGCCCTGATGCTGTGAAACTAGTGCGAGCTTTCCTTGCCCAGCTTCACATCCACGCCTTTGAGCGGCGCTCCGGCAGTGCGATTTGCGCTACCCGAGGCGCCGCTCATCGACTTGGTCGAGGCGCTGTCCACTTCCTTGGTAATGGTCATGGGTTTGTGCTGCCGTTTGCCTGTTGCCATCCCGCTGGGCAGGTCGGTTGCCGGGTGGGGCTGTGCGGCGGGCGAAGCGCTGGACTGCGGCGGGGCGGCAAAGGCTGCCGGGGCCGCCAGCACAATGGCCGCCAGCGAAAGACTCATCAGCCGAGAGGTATTGCGCATGACATGTCCTTTCGATCCTCACCCCGCCATTCCCATGATGGCTTGATTATGGGCCAGGCAAATAAGCGCCTTTACCTATGAAGCCGCGATGAATTGAGAGGGATCGCGCGCCTGCTCAAAGGGCGCGCAACGGGCCTGTTGGCGTCAGGCCATGATAAAGCGCGAAAATAAAGGTGGTGCCGGCTGCAGGAATCGAACCCGCGACCCCCTGATTACAAATCAGGTGCTCTACCAACTGAGCTAAGCCGGCCTGCGCCCGTTCCTGAGCGAGCAACCGCGATTCGTCAATTGCGATGCCAGCATGGGCGCGAAAAAGCTGTGTGTGCTCATGGCACGCCAAAAGTCCAGCCTTCGGTGCGGGCAATGGCGGGCGAGAGCAGCGCCGGTTGCCACAGATGCGCCTGCGGGGCGGCATTGCGCAGCCAGGCGGCGGTCATCAGCGCGTCGGCGGCATGGTCGCTGGGGGCCGCGCCTGGGGGCAGGCCGGTATCGCCGCCCGGCACGCAGCCCAGCTCTGCCAGCGCCGCATCCAGCCCCTGCCTGTCGCGGATCTTCGAGCGGCCAGCGCTGCGCCCGGCGGCCATCGCGGCAATGGCCGAATAGATCTCGACCACCACCTTGCCCGTCTGCGGCAAGGGATCGATGGGCCAAACCGCAATGTGGCGCGCCAGGCGATGCAGCAGCCGCATGCCCGAAAGCGAGCCTTTGCCTACCTGGCCCGCGCCCACCAGGTTGAAATTGCTGGTGGGCCGGCAACCGGCCAGCGCCTGTTCGTGCTCGGTGACGCGAAAGCGGCCGCGACCGGGGGGAAACAGGTCGCCCTGACGGCCACCGTGGCGGCGGAAATGGCGACTGGCCTGCGGGTGGTCGACAAAAGGGCCGACGCCCAGATGCGGCTCGCCCGCGCAA
>DATMUT010000240.1:0-4175 GCA_035563755.1 Novosphingobium sp. | reverse complement strand
GCTTCGGCCACCGTGTCCCAGATCGGCAGGTTCGTCTCGGCATGGATCGTGCCGCCCTTGCCGGGCGTCACGCCGCCAACCATCTGCGTGCCATAGGCCAGCGCCTGCTGGGTGTGGAACGTTCCGGTCTTGCCGGTCATCCCCTGCGTGATGACCTTCGTATTCTTGTCAATCAGGATCGACATGCTGTTCTCCGATGGGGAGGGTTGTCTCAGGCGAGGCTGGGGTCAATGCCCTTGCAGGCAACGAGCAGTTCCTTGACCGCATCGACCGAGACCTGGAGATTGGCCTTGGCTTCGTCGTCGAGCGCAATCTCGATGACCTTTTCCACGCCTGCGGCACCGATCTGCACCGGCACGCCGACATAGAGGCCATCAACCCCATACTCACCGCTCACATAGGCGGCGCAGGGCAGGATGCGCTTCTGGTCATTCAGGTAGGCTTCGGCCATCGAGATGGCAGAGGCAGCCGGCGCGTAGAAGGCCGAACCGGTCTTCAGCAGGCCGACGATCTCGCCGCCACCGCCGCGGGTGCGCTTCACGATGGCATCGATGTTCTCCTGGGTGGAGAGGCCCATCTTGATGAGATCGGGCACGGGGATGCCGTTGACGGTGGAATACTGCGTGACGGGCACCATGGTGTCGCCGTGGCCGCCCAGCACGAAGGTGTTCACGTCGCGGATCGAGACGCCGAATTCCTGGGCGAGGAAGGTGGTGAAGCGGGCCGAATCAAGCACGCCGGCCATGCCGACGACCTTGTTGGCCGGCAGGCCCGAGAATTCGCGCAGCGCCCACACCATCGCGTCGAGCGGGTTGGTGATGCAGATCACGAAAGCGTCGGGCGCGTTGGCGGCGATGCCTTCGCCCACCGACTTCATCACCTTGAGGTTGATGCCGAGGAGATCGTCGCGGCTCATGCCCGGCTTGCGGGCCACACCGGCGGTCACGATGATGACGTCGGCGCCGGCGATGTCGGCATAATCGTTGGTGCCGGTGATCTTGGCGTCGAAACCTTCAACCGGCCCGCACTGCGACAGGTCCAGCGCCTTGCCCTGGGGCACACCCTCGACCACGTCGAACAGGACGATATCGCCCAGTTCCTTCTGCGCGGCCAGGTGAGCCAGCGTGCCACCGATGTTGCCGGCGCCGATCAGGGCAATCTTCTTGCGAGCCATGGAAAGCCTTTCCTAAGCATCTGCGGGGCTTCCTGGGGCCAACGTGGCGACAGGAGCACATAGAGCAAATGGGCGGATCGCGCAGTCCCGCAAGCGCGCGAAGGCCCTTGGATCGGATGCGGCCCTATGCCTCTCGGCGGCGCAATGCAAGGCGGAAATGCGCCAAAAGACAAAGAGTTTTCGCATATCGTTCGCAATAGCAATATGCCCCGCCAGACGCGCCTTTCCGGCCCGCCGGCCCGGGCGGTGCAAACCTATGCGGATAAGCGATGGGCGGTTTCCTCAGGCCCGGCGCAGGTTGCGCTCGGCGGTGCGGTCGCGTTCCTGGGCGATCAGCATGGCGGCCAGATAGTCGGGCACGGCGCGGCTGAAGAAATAGCCCTGGCCCAGCGTGCAGCCGGCATCGCGCACGGCGGCCACCTGCTCCTCGGTCTCCAGCCCCTCGGCAACGATATCCATGCCCAGCGTGGAGGCCATGCCCGAGACGGCGCGGATGATCGCATCGCTCTTGCGCCCGGCATTGGTGCCCGAGACGAAGCTGCGGTCGATCTTGATCTTGCCGAAGGGATATTTGCTGAGATAGCCAAGGCTGGAATAGCCGGTGCCGAAATCATCCAGCGCGAAGCGCACGCCGGCGCCGGCCAGCTCGCTGATGAAGGCCTCGGTGTTGGGGCTGTGATCGAGCAGCACCGTCTCGGTGATCTCCAGTTCCAGCCGCGAGGGGGGCAGGCGCGCCTCGCGCAGGGCATTGAGGATGCCCAGCGCTGCCCCCGGCGCGCGGATCTGCAGCGGCGAGAGGTTCACCGCCACGGTGATGTCGTCCGGCCAGCTGGCGGCCACCTTGGCGGCCTGCGCGGTGATCCAGTTGCCCAGCGTGATGATCGCGCCGGTCTCCTCGGCGACGGGGATGAACTCGTCGGGGCGCAGCTCGCCCTTTTCCGGGTGGAACCAGCGCACCAGCGCCTCGAAGCTGCGGATGCGCCCGGTGTTGAGATCGAGGATCGGCTGGAAGAACACCGACAGTTCGTCGCGCTGGAGGGCCAGGCGCATTTCCGTCTCGATCTCCTTGCGGCGCACCAGATTGCGCGTCATCGAGGGATCGAAGAACATGATCTGTTTGCGCCCGTTCACCTTGGCCTGATAGAGCGCCAGATCTGCCCCCTGCATCACCGTGTCGAGATCAGCGCCATCATCGGGCAGCAGGGCGATGCCGATCGAGCAGCCGATTTCCAGCCGGTCGTCGTCGATGCGCATCGGGCGGGTGATGTCGTCGAGCAGGCGCTGGGCCAGGTGGGCCACGCTCTCGCGGTCATGCGCCTCGAAGGCGACGATGAACTCATCGCCGCCAAAGCGCGCCACGCAGGCATCGGCCGGGGCAATGCGCCGCAGCCGGGTGGCCACTTCGGCCAGCAGCCTGTCGCCCACCTGATGGCCCAGCGTGTCGTTCACTTCCTTGAAGCGGTCGAGATCGAGCCAGAACAGCGCCAGCTTGCCATCGGGGGCAAGGTCTGTCAGCCGCTCCACCAGCTGGTGGTTGAGGCCGCCGCGGTTGAGCAGGCCGGTCACTACATCGGTGCGGGCCAGCTGCTGCATCTTTTCGGCCAGGCGCTGGCTGGTTTCTGCCGCCGAGATCGAATTGCGCAGCACCCGGAACACGTTGAGCGTGATCGAGGTCATCGCCGGCAGCAGCAGCATCATCGAGAAGGAGAGCACCTTCAGCGCCAGTTCCTGCCGCGTCAGCAGCGCCAGGCACATGGGTACCAGCGCCAGCACCAGCTGGCCGATGGCGATCGCCGGGCGGCCGGCATTGCGCGCGGCAATGCCCACCGCATAGCCCACCGCATTGGCCACCATCAGCGTTTGCGCCACTGGCGGCACATCCTTCAGCACCGTCAGCGCCGCCACCGCGCCCAGCAGCGTGGCATAGCTGTAGGCGCCCAGTTCGTAGATATGTTCGAGCACCCGCGTGCTCTGGCTGCGGGCATGGGGCAGCAACAGCGCGGTGATCACCCGCGCGCAGGCCACCACCGCCAGCGCCGCAGTGGTGTAGGTGATCGAGGGCTGATGCGAGATGGCCGCGGCCGTCAGGCTGGTGACGATGCCGCAGGCCGCGCCAATGGCAAGGCTGGCCGGCTGGGTATAGAGCGTCTCCACCAGGAGGGTGCGCACCTGGTCGTTTGTCGTGTTGGTTCCGAACAGAACCCGCAAGATAGGGCGCAAGCGCAAGATGGACCGGCTCCTTGTGGATGAAGACAAACTAGCCTGCACCTCTCACCGAATGGTTAACGAGATCTATTCGGGCCCTGCGGGAAGCGACGGGGAGGGGTGCTCTGGCCTGCGCGGGCGGGTTCGGCCGCTGCCACGATGGGCGGCCCGGCCGCTGCCACGATGCGCGGCGATGGCCTCGGCCATGCGCCGGTCGAGCTGGCGGCAGATGCTGAGCCAGTGGCGATAGCTGTCGCCGTCGCCGGAAAAGAAGGCCTTTTCGGCATATTCGCGGGCCAGATCGGCCGCCCCCAGCCCATGCCGGGCAAAATGGCGCAGCGCGGCCTGCAACAGGATATCGCGCGCAGGGGGGCAATCGCTGTCGTTGGCGGGCGCAGACAACGGCGGCCGGGTCAGGCAGCGGCTGACCGCCGCACATTCGCCACTACCGGCAGCCGCAAAGCGGATCGACATGGAAAAACAGGCTCCGCAAATCGGGCAAATGCCCCGTGGATGCCCGAACATTAGCCCACGATCCGCTAAGCCTTTCTGTTGCGCCTTGGTTATCAATCTATTGCCAAGCGGGGCTGGAGGGCCCTGCGGGGAGGGTTCAGTTCAGCGTGCCGCCATGCGGATCGGCCAGCCAGCGGCCGCTGTCGCGATATTCCGCGCGCACGGCGCCGGCGCCATTGTCGAGCCCGCTGCCGGGCAGATAGGCGGGCAGGCGGGCCGGGGCGCTCTCGTCGATGGCGGCCGGCGTGCGATAGGCGTTCTGCAGGCTGACAGGATCGGCGCC
>DATMUT010000239.1:0-2249 GCA_035563755.1 Novosphingobium sp. | reverse complement strand
CGGGGGGGCGGTGCTGCGCCCGGGCCTGCTGGCGCTGCACGAGTATCCGGCCGGCATGCTCATGTCGATCGGCATTGCCGGCATGATGGGCTGGCCCCGCCGCTGGTGGGCCGTGGCGCTGCCGGTGGCCATCGCGCTTTCGGTGCGCGAACTGGTGCTGCCCTTCGTGCTGCTGGCGCTGGTTTTTGCCGCCGTCGAAAAGCGCTGGCGCGAAGTGGCCGGCTGGGCGGTCATCGTGGCGGCCTGGGGCGTGTTCATGGCGCTGCACGCGCAGGAAGTGGCCGCCGTGACCCGGCCGGGCGACATCGCCAGCCAGGGATGGCACGCGATGCAGGGCTTCTCGGGCTTCCTCAAGGCGGTGATCTTCACCTCGGGCCTGCAAATCCTGCCGCTGGGGCTGGCGCTGCTGCTGGCCATGCTGCCCATGGTGGGCTGGCTGGCGCTGGGCGGGCGGCGCGGGCTTTTCGCCATCATGCTGGTGGTGGGCTATGCGGTCATGATCTCGGCCTTCTCGCGCGCCGACACGTTCTATTGGGGGGCCATCGTGCTGCCCTGGTACTTTGCCGGATTTGCGCTTTTGCCGCGCGCCCTCACCCAGCTTTACGGCGCGGTGCGGGGCACCGGCAGCCCGCTCGACGGCGCGCCGGCCCCGCAACCGGCCTGAACGCCCAATACCAAAGCCGCCGCTTGCCCCGCCTGCGCGCAGGTTGTAGAGGCAGCGCAATTTCACGCGACATTTTCCGGAGAACGCCACGTGGCCGCCCAATACGCCTTCGTCATGAAAGGCATGACGAAAACCTTCCCCGGTGCGCAAAAGCCGGTGCTCAGCAACATCAACCTGCAGTTCTATCAGGGCGCCAAGATCGGCATCGTTGGCCCCAACGGCGCGGGTAAGTCGACGCTGATCAAGATCATGGCCGGCATCGACACCGACTATACCGGCGAGGCCTGGGCGGGCGAGAACATCACCGTCGGCTATCTCGAGCAGGAACCCCAGCTCGACAACACCAAGAGCGTGCTGGAAAACGTGAAGGATGGCGCGCGCGCCACGGCCGATCTGGTCGACCGCTTCAACGAGATCAGCAACATCATGGCCGATCCGCCCGAAGACGTCGATTTCGACGCGCTGATGGAGGAAATGGGCGACCTGCAGGGCAAGATCGACGCGGTCGACGGCTGGACGCTCGACAACCAGCTCGAGATCGCCATGGAAGCGCTGCGCTGCCCGCCGTCCGACTGGGCCGTGGACAGCCTGTCGGGTGGTGAGCGCCGCCGTATCGCGCTGACCCGCCTGCTGATCCAGAAGCCGGACATCCTGCTGCTCGACGAGCCGACCAACCACCTTGACGCTGAGTCGGTCGAGTGGCTGGAAAACCACCTCAAGGAATACCACGGCGCGGTGCTGATGATCACCCACGACCGCTACTTCCTCGACAATGTGGTGGGCTGGATCCTCGAGCTCGACCGCGGAAAGTACTTCCCCTACGAGGGCAATTACTCGACCTATCTGGAAAAGAAGTCGCAGCGTCTGGCGCAGGAAGACCGCGAGGCCACCGGCCGCCAGAAGGCGATCAACGACGAATTGGAATGGATCCGTGCCGGCACCAAGGGCCGCCAGACCAAGTCCAAGGCTCGTATCAAGAAGTTCGAGGAACTGGTCGCCAGCCAGGAAAGCCGTGGTCCCGGCAAGGCCCAGATTGTCATTCAGGTGCCTGAACGCCTTGGCGGCAAGGTGATCGAGGCCAAGGGCATTTCCAAGGCATTTGGCGACAAGGTGTTGTTCAACGACCTTTCGTTCCTGCTGCCGCCGGGCGGCATCGTGGGCGTGATCGGGCCGAACGGCGCGGGTAAGTCCACGCTGTTCAAGATGATCACGGGTCAGGAAACGCCTGACAGCGGTACGATCGAAATCGGCTCCACCGTGCGCCTGGGCTATGTTGACCAGAGCCGCGATCACCTTGATCCGACCAAGAACGTCTGGGAAGAAATTTCCGACGGTCTGGATTACATGAAGGTCAACGGCTTCGACACCTCGACGCGCGCCTATGTCGGCGCCTTCAACTTCAAGGGTCAGGACCAGCAGAAGAACGTCGGCAAGCTGTCGGGCGGTGAGCGCAACCGCGTCAACATCGCCAAGATGCTCAAGCGCGGCGGCAACGTGCTGCTGCTCGACGAACCGACCAACGACCTTGACGTGGAAACGCTGGCGGCGCTCGAGGAAGCGATCGAGAACTTCGCAGGCTGCGCCG
>DATMUT010000238.1:0-2278 GCA_035563755.1 Novosphingobium sp. | reverse complement strand
CTGCAGCCGGCCGAGCGCATGGCCGACATGCTGGCGCTGGCCAGCATTCACCTGCTGCCGCAATTGCCGGGGGCGGCCGATCTGGTGCTGCCCTCCAAACTGGCCAACATGCTCGGATCGGGCCGGCCGGTGGTAGCGACGGCGGCCTCGGGCACCGGCCTTGCCGCCGAGGTCGAAGGGGCAGGGCTGGTCACCGAGCCGGGCGATGTCGATGCCTTTGCCGCCGCGATCGAGCATCTGCTCGACCATCCCGAAGAGGCCGCTGCCTATGGCGCGCAGGGGCGTGTTCGCGCGCGCACCCGCTGGAGCAAGACGGCGCTGCTCGATCATTTCGTGTGTTGCATTGCCACAAGCATGGCGCGGGGAAACTGAGATGGCGATCGGTCGGCCCATGCAGGGCGTGATCCTGCTCGACATCACCGGTGGCGATGCCGGTCACCGGGGGCAATATTTCGATTTTCTGGGGCGGCTGCTGAACGGGCGGCGGGTGATGTCGAGCCTGCCGGCGCTGTTCGCGCGCGAGCCGGTGCTGTTTCCGATGATCGAGGAATCGATCGGCCTTTATGCTGTCTACGCGGCGGTGCGCTCGCTATTGGGGCGGCGCACGGCGGGGCTGCTGTTCCGTCCGCTACCAGTGGTCGAGGGCGCTTCGTGGCGGCAAAAGGCCAAGCAGGCGGTGCTGCGCTGCCTACGCGCCTTGCCACGGGTCGCAACCCTTACAATCCTGCCCTTTTCGGTCGATGCGCGGTTTGCCAGCATCGCCCATGACTGGATCTATGATCTGCAGTTCTGGGATCTGCATGTGGGCGATTCCTCGCCGCACGCGCGCCGGGCAGGCCCTTTGGCCGGCCAGATCCTGGCAGAGGCAAACGGGCGCAGCGTGTGCGTGGCGCTGGGCCGGCAGGACCGGGCCAAGGGGTTCGACATCTTCGCGCGGGCCTATGTGGACGATCCGTCCCTGCGCGAGCGCAGCCTCTTTGCCTTTGGCGGGAAGGTGGACGATCAACTGGGCGAGCTGGCGAGCGCGTTTGAGCAGCATGGCGGCAAGGCCATTGCGCGCTTCGTTTCGGACGAGGAACTGCTCGACCTTTATGCGGCGGCCGATCTGGTCTGGTCGTGCTACGCGCCGGATTACGATCAGGCATCGGGCATTTTTGGCCGCGCGATGCAATCGGGCCTGCCGGTGGTGGTGCGCGCCGGGTCGTTGATCCACCGTTTTGCCGCGAGCGAGGGTGTGCCGCATCTGGCGTTCGACCCTGCCGCACCGGGAGAAACGCTGGCGTTTGTTCCCCCGCGCGAAACCCCCGAGCACGCAGCCGAGCGGGCCCGCCGTCACGCCGCCGAAAGCTGTCGCAGGCTGAGCATGGCCGTCGGGCAGGCCCCCGAGCAGGCCCCGCGGGCGTCCGGCAAGGTGTTCTAGCATGGCCGGAAAGCTGATCTACGTTTCCTATGCCTCGGGCCGGTTCGAGGCGAACCTGCAGGTTAACGCCCGCTATGCGCGCTGGCTGGGCGGGGCTGAACGCTGCATCCTGCTGACCCGGCGCGATCTGGAGGCAAGCCGGATTTATGCGCCGCACCGCGACGTATTCGATGCGCCGCGCGGTGCAGGGTATTGGGCATGGAAACCCTGGGCCATCCTGCGCGCCATGGATGCGGCCGGGCCCGAGGATGTGATCTATTATCACGATTGCGGTTTTGGCCTGCGTTACAAGACGTTCCTGCGGCTGCGGCGGCTGGTTGCTCTGGCTCGCGAGCACGGATTCGTGGCGGGTGTGGCCTGTCCGCAATACGGCCCTAACCGGATATGGAACCGCCGCCAGTGCCGCGAGCTGATGGGCGTGGGCGGGCGGGCCGACATTGCTGCGGCGCCCTCGATCCAGGCGACCTGGTCGCTGTGGTCAAACACGCCGGCCGCGCGGGCCTTCGTCGAACGGTGGCTGGCCTATTGCCTGCAGTTTGACGCGATCCGCGATGCCAGCCCGGCAGAGTGCGCGCAGGAAGACGAGGGGTTTGTCGAGCATCGCCACGATCAGGCGATCCTGACCAACCTGACCCTGCGCGAGGGCGGCTTTTTTGTCGAGCCGATGGAGCAAACGCTCGATTTTGCCAAATCGGCGGCCTTTCTCGAACTGGACCTGCGCGCGCGCGAGGGGGGCTTTTACCGGCTGGTTTACCGGCTGCTGCTCGGGCTTGTTACGCGGCGGCGGGCCGGGCGCTGAAGGGAACGAGGCATGGCGGGCAACTCAGACTCATCGGCGGAAAACGATTTGGCGGCGGT
>DATMUT010000237.1:0-4490 GCA_035563755.1 Novosphingobium sp. | reverse complement strand
AAGCCCGCGCCCGCCGATGCGCTGATGCTCAAGAAGCTGGCCCCGGTCGAGGTGGCGCGGGTCGAGGGCGCGTGGAACGTGGCCTTCCAGCCCGGTCGCGGGGCGCCGGCCACGGCGGTTCTGCCGCAACTGGCGCCGCTCAACCAGAACGCGCAGGCCGGCATCCGCTACTTCTCGGGCGTTGCCACCTATACGCGCGACATTGCCGCGCCCAAGGGCTGGCGCGCGGGGCAGCCGCTGTGGCTTGATCTGGGTCAGGTGAACGAGATGGCCGAGGTGCTGGTCAATGGCCGCTCGGCGGGCGTTGTGTGGCATGCGCCCTACAGGGTCGACATTGCCGCTCTGGCGCGGGCCGGGGCCAACCATGTCGAGGTGCGCGTGGCCAACCTGTGGGTCAACCGCCTGATTGGCGATGCGCAGCCCGAGATGCAAAAGCCCGGCGCGCAGAAGGTGACCTATACCACCATGCCCACCTATCGCGCCGATGCGCCGCTGCGCCCTTCGGGGCTGATCGGGCCGGTGGTGCTGATGGGGCAGGGGGGCAAATAAGGCCCGCAAGCCATAAGCAAATACGTTAGGGCCATTGGTAATCCCATAATTGCCAATGATTGCCCGCCCCCCGATGGTGCCCGCCAAATTCACCCGCAGCAGGCGGGGCACCATCGGGGAGAGCGTTATGATCGATCGTCGCAACATGCTGGGAATGGCCGCCGCAGGGGCGGTGGCGCTGACCACCGCGCGCGAGGCCAATGCCGGCGCCAAACCGCATGCACCGGCTGCCGCGGGCCCCGGCGCGCGCAGCTTTCCACCCGGTTTCCTGTGGGGCACGGCCACGGCCGGCCATCAGGTCGAGGGCAATAACGTCAATGCGTGCAACTGGGTGCTCGAGAACGTGAAGCCCACGCTTTATGCCCAGCCCAGCGGCGATGCCTGCAACAGCTTCGCCCTGTGGGAGCGCGATCTCGATCTGGTGCAGGCCATGGGGCTCAACACCTGCCGCTTCAGCCTGGAATGGGCGCGCATCGAGCCGGAGCAGGGGCTGTTCTCGGGCGCGATGCTTGACCACTACAAGGCGATTATCGATGGCTGCCTCGCGCGTGGCCTGAAGCCCATGGTGACGTTCAACCACTACACCGCGCCGCGCTGGTTTGCCGCGCGCGGCGGGTGGACCGATGCCGGCGCGGCCGACCTGTTCACCCGTTTCTGCGAGAAGGCCGCGCGCCATCTGGCTGGCGGCATCGCCATGGCCACGACGCTGAACGAGCCCAACATCATGAACATCCTGCAGGTGATCCTGCCGCCGCAGGTGTTTGTCGTGCAGAAGGAAATGCTGGCCGCCGCCGCGCGCGCCACGGGCGGCACCAAGTTTTCGGCCGCCAATGCCATCGACCTTGACGATATTCCTCTGGCCACGCGCTATCTGATTGCCGGGCACAAGGCTGCGCGCGCCGCCATCAAGGGCGTGCGGCCCGACCTGCCGGTGGGCGTCTCGCTCTCGATGTTTGACGATCAGGTGGCGCCCGGCGCCAAGCCTGCCCGGCGCGATGCGGCGCGCGAGATGCTTTATGGGCCGTGGCTCGAGGCGGTGCGGGGCGACGATTTCCTGGGCGTGCAGAATTACGAGCGGGTGGTGTGGGGCGACCATGGCCGTTTGCCGGCCCCGGCCGGCGCCGTGCTGAACTTCAGCGGGTCCGAGGTGTATCCGCCGTCGCTGGGCAATGCGGTGCGTTATGCCCATCAGGCCACCGGCTGCCCCATTGTCGTGAGCGAGCACGGGGTGGCCACCGCCGATGATACGGTGCGCGTGGGCATGATCAAGGATGGGCTGGCCGGGCTGCACGCGGCCATGGTCGATGGTGTGCCGGTGCGTGGCTATGTCCACTGGTCGTTGATCGACAATTTCGAGTGGATTTCGGGGTACAAGTCGAAGCTGGGCCTGCATTCCTTCGATCCGGTCACCTTTGCCCGCAGCGCCAAGCCCAGCGCTGGCGTGCTGGGGGCGATCGCGCGGGTCAACGCCCTGCCTGCAAAGGGATAGGGCCTGAAAGGGGATAGGCGCGGGATTTCGGTCTGCTTATGGCCGGCGCGGGAATTGGATGGCTGATTTTGCGCTGTGTTACGATTTTGCGGAATATTGACCTTTGATTTCACAATGAAAATGTGAATTTTTGCAACATTGTGTACCAAATGGTTCAATTGATGCCGATCAATGTAGCGCGCAACATTTGTAAGTAATGCGTACCATATCAAGGGCCATCAAGGCCCGCCTTGCAGACAATGCTGACGGATATGGAGAGGCGCATGACTACACCCATTCCCGCCCCGGCGCCCCAGCCGATCGAGGGCACGCACCTGTTCGATGGCGCAGCCGCGGCCAAGGGCTTCGAGCTGAACGACATGTGCTATTCGTTCAACGATGCGGCCAACCGCGCGGCCTTCCTGGCTGACGAGGACGCGTATTGCGCCCGCTTCCGCCTGACGCCTGCGCAGCGCAAGGCCGTGGCCGACCGCGACGTGCTGGGCATGATCGCTGCTGGCGGCAACATCTATTACCTTGCCAAGCTGGCCGGCATCTTCGGCCTTAACGTGCAGGACGTGGGCGCCCTGCAGACCGGCACCAGCGTCGATGCCTTCAAGGCCATGCTGTTGGCGCAGGGCCGCGGCGAAACCTACGAAACCGCGCATAAGGAGATGGTCCATGGCTGAAATCGTCGGCGCCTATTTCACCAGCCACGTGCCCGCCATTGGCGGCGCCATCCACAAGGGGCTGCAGAACGAACCCTATTGGAAGCCGTTTTTCGATGGCTACCAGAAGGTGCACGAATGGCTGGCCCAGGTGAAGCCGGATGTGGCGATCGTGTTCAACAACGATCACGGCCTCAACTTCTTCCTCGACAAGATGCCCACCTTTGCCGTGGGCGCGGCGGCCGAATATCACAATGCCGACGAGGGCTGGGGCCTGCCGCTCTACAAGCCCTTTGCCGGGCACACCGAGCTGAGCTGGCACATCATCAACGCGCTCGTCGAGGACGAGTTCGACATCACCACCTGCCAGAAGATGCTGGTCGACCACGCGCTCTCTATCCCCTTCGAGCTGGCATGGCCCGGTGTCGAGGCTTGGCCGGTCAAGATCGTGCCCTTTGCCATCAACACGGTGCAGCACCCGCTGCCCTCGGCCAAGCGGTGTCTGGCGCTGGGCCAGGCGGTGCACAAGGCGCTGGAAAGCTGGCAGGGCAACGAACGCATCGTCATCATCGGCACGGGCGGCCTCTCGCACCAGCTCGACGGCGAGCGCGCCGGTTACATGAACCAGCAGTACGATCGTTTCTGCATGGACAACCTTTCGGTCGACCCCGAAGCGCTGACTCACGACAATGTGCACGAGATCGTGCGCAAGGCCGGCACGCAGGGCGTTGAGGTGCTGAACTGGATTGCCGCGCGCGGTGCTCTGGGCGAGGCGCCCGTTACCGAGATCCATCGCAATTACCACGTGCCGATCTCGAACACGGCGGCCGCGACCATGCTGATGGAACCGGCCTGAACTTTCCGGCCCGGACCGGCCGGAAAAAGGGGGGCCTCCTGCCAGCGGCGGGGGGCCTTTTTCCTGTGCCGGGCAAAGCCTTTGCCGCCGCAGCTTGGCCCTTGACCGGGGCCGCAAAAACCGTAAGCATTGCATACAAAGACGGCGCCTGCGCGAAGCGGCGTGAGGAGAGAGTATGCACAGCTTTGGAAAGGCGGGGCCGCGCGCCCTGATTCTGGCGGGAATCGCGGGTCTGGCTCTGACGGGCGCGCTGGCAGGCTGCAAGATGGGCAGCAGCAGCGGCAAGATCACCGTTGACGAGGCCGCTATTCTGGCCGGCGCCGAAAAGGGCGACAACTGGCTGTCCTATGGCCGCACCTATGACGAGCAGCGCTTCAGCCCGCTCGAGCAGGTGAACGCGGACAATGCCGGCAAGCTGGGCCTGGCCTGGTATGCCGATCTCGACACGGCGCGCGGGCAGGAATCGACCCCGCTGGCCATCGACGGCATCCTCTACACCTCGACCGCGTGGAGCATGGTGAAGGCCTATGATGGCGCCACCGGCAAGCTGATCTGGTCGTATGACCCCAAGGTGCCGCGCGACCATCTGGTCAAGGCCTGCTGCGACGCGGTCAACCGGGGGGTGGCCGCCTGGGGTGACAAGCTGTTCGTGGGCACGCTCGACGGGCGGCTGGTGGCGCTCGACCGGGCCAGCGGCAAGGTCCTGTGGGAAACGCGCACCGTGCCGCAGGGCAGCGACTATACCATCACCGGCGCGCCGCGCGTGGTGCGGGGCAAGGTCATCATCGGCAATGGCGGGGCCGAGTTTTCGGCGCGCGGGTTTGTGGCTGCCTATGACGTGAACGATGGCCATCAGGTGTGGAAATTCTACACCGTGCCCGGCGACCCGTCCAAGCCCTTCGAGCAGACCGAACTGGCGATGGCCGCCAAGACCTGGTCGGGCGAATAT
>DATMUT010000236.1:0-3251 GCA_035563755.1 Novosphingobium sp. | reverse complement strand
GCCAATCTGGGCGATTACCAGATCATCCCCAACGCCACCGGCTTTGGCCTGTACAGCCGCCGCGTGGTCGAGGCGATCAAGGCGCTGAACGAGCCCGAGCCGTTCTATCGCGGCCTGCTGGTCGAAACCGGCTTCCCGCTCGAAACGATCCCCTATGTGCGCCCGCCGCGCACGCGGGGCAAATCGAAGAACAGTTTCCTCACCCTGCTCGACTTTGCCGTGGCGGGGCTGACGGGGTCGTCCAAGCGGTTGCTGCGCGTGCCGCTCTATCTGGGGGTGGTGGGCGCGCTGGTGGCGCTGCTGATGATGGTGGGCGGGGCGATTGCCTTCTTTACCGGGCGGCCCATCGCGGGCTGGCTGATTGGCGCGGTCCTGCAGGCGCAATTCGCGCTCATTTTCGGCTTTCTGGGGCTGATTGGCGACCATATCCGCCTGATTTCGGAACGCACCCGCGCAACGCCCCTGGTGCACGAGCGCGAAAGGGTGAATTTCCCCGAGGACCAGCCGGGCGACAGCCTGTGACCCTCTCGCCCCGCCTGCGCGAGGTGCTGCGCTATCTGGTGGCAGGCGTGGTGAACACCGCTTTTGGCTACGGCCTGTATGCCGCTCTGGTGTGGGCTGGCATGGGCCGCTACGGCGCGCAAGGGGTGGGCTATGTGGCGGGTACGGCATTCAATTACTTCACCTATTCGCGCCATGTGTTCCGCGATGCGGCCCCTGCCAAGGCGCGCTTTGTGCTGTCCTATGCCGGCAATTACCTGGTCAATCTGGCGGGGCTGGCGCTGGTGTCGCGGCTGGTGGCCAACCCTTATGCGGCCGGCGCGGTGACCACGCTGGCGGTGGTGGCGCTCAATTTTCTGGTGCTCAAGCACCTTGTGTTCGGCAAAAGGGCCGCCGCCTGAGCAGGCCAGGATGCCCCAAATTCGGGCATGATACCTAAGTGCAATGCGGGAAATGCGTGTTCATTCCTTCGTCATAGATGAAAGACATTATCTGTCAGATATTTGTATGGGGTCAACCCGTACCTTGGCAGGGGGTGGGGATGCGTCGGTTCCTCTTGGCCTTTGGGCTTATACCGGCTAGATTTGACGTTCATGCGAGAGGCCATTGCACAAGGCCCCGCTGGGCGGAGGAAGTGATGGCGCAGCAAGAGCGCGCGGAAGGCGTCATCGTCGTTTCATCGCACGACAGCGAGCCGGTGGCCGCGGTGGCCGAAGTGGCGGCGGCCATTGCCGGGCGCGCGCTGGCAGGCGGGCTGCTGTTCTGTTCGCACCGTTACTCGCGCGATGCGCTGGCCCGCGAGCTGGCCGCGCAACTGGGCGACTTTCCGCTGATCGGCTGCACCAGTGCTGGGGAACTGACCCAGCGCGGCTATGACGAGGACAGCATCGTCTTCGTTGGCCTGCCGGCCGACAGTTTCGAGATGAGCGTGCTGGCCTTTGACGAGCTGGACCATTTTGACGTCGAGGGCGCGCGCGGGGCTGTGCGCCGCTTGACCAGCGATGCGGCCAAGCGTGCGCGCCGGCTGGGCGCTGATGTGCACCATGCCGCTGTGTTCCTGGTCGATGGGCTGTCGCACCGCGAGGAACTTCTCTCGATGACCGTGCAGGAGGCACTGGGCGACACCGTGATGGTGGGCGGTTCCTCGGGCGATGGCATGGTGTTTCGCGAGACGGGGGTGCTGGTGGGGGGGCGCTTCCTGAAAGATGCGGCGGTTGTGGCCATCGTCTCTTCGCCCCGGCCGCTGCATGCCTTTTGCTCGCACCACTACCGCCCGCGCGAGGAGCGCATGGTCGTGACCGCCGCCGACCCGCAGGCGCGCATTGTTTACGAGATCAATGCCATGCCGGCCGCGCAGGAATATGCCCGCATCGCCGGTTTCATCGATGGTTCGATCGACACCGCCTTTTTCGCCGCCCATCCGCCCATGGTGCGTGCAGGGGGCGAATATCATGTGCGCGCCGTGCAATCGACCAACCCCGACGGCAGCCTGACTTTCTACGGCGCGATCGATAATGGCATCATCCTGCGCGTGGGCGAAAGGGTGGACCGCATGGAGCACATGGAGCGCCTGTTTTCCGACGTTGAAAGCGCGGTGGGCACGATCGACCATGTCATCGGCTTTGACTGCGTTCTCAACCGCGTGGATGCCGAGCAGCGCCAGATCGCCCGCGATATCTCGCGCCTGTATGCCCGGCGGCGGGTGGTTGGCTTCAACACCTATGGCGAGCAGTATCGCGCGGCCCACATCAACCAGACGCTGAGCGGGCTGGCGATCGGGCGCTGATGGCCGAGGCAGACCCGCATGCCCCCCTCTCCGGCGACGACAAGGCTGAAATGCTCGACCGGATCCGCCGTCTCGAGGCGATCAATGCCGCGCTGATCGACCGGGTCGAGCGTTCGAGCGACATTCAGGGCAGCGCTTTCTCGATGTTCGAGACGGCGATCTCGCTCGAGACGATGGTGCGTGATCGCACCGCCGCGCTCGAGGCGGCGCTGGCCAGCCTGAACATCGCCAATGCCGAACTGGCGCAGGCCCATGACGATGCCGATGCGGCGCGCGCACGCCTGCGCGACGCCATCGAGAGCCTGCCCGACGGGTTGGCGCTGTATGACGCGGCCGACCGGCTGATCCTGTATAATCAGGCATGGCTGGAGTTCTGGCCCGCCTTGCAGCTGGGCGATCTGGACCGCATCAGCTTTTCCGAAGTGGCCGAGCGCGTTGCGCGCAGCGGGAGCGCGCTGGCCTCGCGGCAAAGCCCCGAGCGCTGGCTGGCCGACCGCCTGCTGCAACACGCCGAGGCCGACCGGGTGCATATCCATGCGCTGGCCGATGGCCGCTGGGTGCAGATCAACGAGCAGAAGACCTCGGAAGGGGGGCGCGTTGGCATCTATACCGACGTGACCGAGGTGAAGGCCGAGGACGCGCGCGAACGCGCCCGTGAGCTGGCCGAGCGCAACCTCGCGCTGCAGGCCACGCTCGACACGCTGTCAGAAGGGGTGTGCCACTATGGCCACGACCGGCGCCTGCTGGTGCGCAATCAGGGCATGGCGCGGCTGTTGCGGCTCGACCCGCGGGCCAGCAAGGTGCTGGAAACGCATGCCGGCCTTGTGGCGCATTGCTCGGCGCTGGGCATAGACGAGCCGGGCGCCATTGGCTGGCGCGAGGCGCCGGGCATGCGCACCGAAACGCTGTGCATGATTGCCGAACGCTATTTCGTCATCCGCTCGACCCCGCTTGAACCGGGGGG
>DATMUT010000235.1:0-3875 GCA_035563755.1 Novosphingobium sp. | reverse complement strand
CCTCTCGCACGGGGCAGAGCATGTGTTCGCGGTCGATTCGGGCACGAACCAGCTGGCCTGGAAGCTGCGACAGGACCCGCGCATCACCGTGCTCGAGCAGACGAGCGCCAGGGTGCTCACCCGCGACCACATCGACCGGCCCTGCACCTGGGTGGTGTGCGATGCCTCGTTCATCGCTCTGGCCAAGGTGCTCGAGGTGCCGCTGGCGCTGGCGCAGCCCGATTGCCGGCTGGTGGCGCTGATCAAGCCCCAGTTCGAGGTGGGCCGCGCCGAGGTGGGCAAGGGCGGCGTGGTGCGCGACCCTGTACTGCACGAGCGCGTGTGCGGCGAAGTGCGCGGCTGGGTCGAGGGGCAGGGCTTTGTGGTCGAGGGCATCGTGCCCAGCCCGATCACCGGGCCCGAGGGCAATGTCGAATTCCTGATTAGCGCCCGGCGGGGCGCGATGGCGCCGGCGTCGCAAGGCGTTGCGGCTGGCGTTGCGACTGGCGAGGGGCATGGCGATGCCCAAACTGATCGGTAAAAACCACCATAACGGCAGCATGAACGTTGGACGCCACCTTGCGCCCGGCGGGTAGTTGGGCCATTTAACGACTGTTAACCAGATGTTTGGTCGGTTCGCGCCGGGGCTGTGCCCTGTCGCGAACCGGCCGGGCAAAGGTGCCGGACAGGCAGGTCGCAGGTTCACCATTGTTTCACCTGGCTGGCCTAGTGTCGCGGGCCAGATGGGGGCTGCGCTTGCCACCGGCCGTTTGTGCGCTAGGCTCGGCGGGCGCGGTTGCGTGTGCCGCTCCATCAGGCCGGCCCCTTGCCCAAGGGGCCAGATTCAGGATTGCTTGCAGGTCACAGGATGCCTTTGGGAATGACCGAGATCGCTTCGAGCCGCCAGTTGCGCGCCGGGATCATGCGCTGGGCCATTGTGCTGGTGCCAGCCATATTGCTGCTGGGTTTCCTCTCGGCCAAGCTGGGCAACAGCGGGCCGGACAATCCCTGGTTCGCCGCGCTGGCCAAGCCGGGCATCTATCCGCCGCCCATCGCTTTTCCTGTGGTGTGGACCTTGCTGTATGTGCTGATGGGGGTGGCGCTGGCCATGATCGTGTCGGCGCGCGGCTCCTCGGCGCGGGGGGCGGCGATTGTGCTGTTCGTGGCGCAGCTGCTGGCCAATCTGGCGTGGACGCCGCTGTTTTTTGGCGCCCACCGCATGTCGGCGGCGCTGGTGCTGCTGGCCGGGCTTGATGTGCTGGTGCTGGCCATGGTGGTGGTTTTTTCGCGCGTGCGCCCGGTGGCGGCTGGCTTGATGCTGCCCTATCTGGCCTGGGTGCTGTTCGCCACTTTGCTCAACTGGCAGTTTCTGGTGCTCAATCCCCTGTCCGACGGGGTGCAAACTTCGGCGGTGGTGGCGCATATCCGCCTGTAATGGCAGGGCAGGGGTTGCGCGCGCGCGCGCCTGTCGCCATCTAGCGCGCAGCAAGCGAGCGATCCGTGCGCCATCCGGGCGGCGGGCGTTGTTGCGGCGCTAGTACGGACCCAACCCCATGCAGAGTGAAAATCCCCTGATCGCCGATTTCGTCAAGCTGATGAACAGCGCCGCCGGGACTTTTGCCGGCGTCACCCGCGAGGCACGCGATTCGGCGCGCGAGCGGCTGCGCGAAACGTTTGGCGGAATGGATTTTGTCACCCGCGAGGAATTCGACGCGGTAAAGGCCATGGCCGCCAAGGCCCGCGAGGAGGCCGATGAGCTGAAGGAGCGCCTGGCCGCGCTCGAGGCCAAGGTGTTCGGTCAGGCAGAACCTGCCGCGCCGCACCAGGACTGATGCGAATAAGGCCGGCACGCTCGAAAGCGGCCGGCCTTGCTGGTAAATGGGGGCGAGGGGCTGACCCCTCGCCTTGCCCTGTTTTGACTGCGCCCTTTACTGCCCCGGAGGCGGGCCCATCGGCCGCCCGCCGCCCGGCCCACCAGCAGGCCCACCGGGGGCGCCGCCTGGGCCACCGGGCCCGCGCCGCCGGTCGGGGCGCATCGCGTCCAGTTCCTGGCGCGACAGGAAACCATCCTTGTCGGTATCGGCCTTGTTGAAGCGGATGTGCTCGTAAGCGATCAGCTCGGGCAGGGTGACGCCCGCGTCGTAATTGGTGTTGGCATTGGTGATCGTCACCGCGTTAAGCGGCTCGACGGCCATCATCAGCGCCTCGTCGGTATCGCTGTCGCCCAGTTCGGGGGTGATGCTGTCGGGCACGACCTCGGCATAGGCGGTGGCCATGCCTTCGGACAGGGCGGCTGAACCCATCTTGCGCTGCCAGTTCAGGAATTCGTCAAAGTCGATCTGGCCGTTGTGGTTGGCGTCGATCACCTTGAAGCGGTTGCGGATGACCGCTTCGCGGCGGGCCGAGATCACCTGGTTGAACTCGTCGAGCGTGACGGTGCCGTCGTGGTTGGCATCGGCGATGGCGAACATGCGCTCGACCGCCTTGTCGAACTTCTCGATCGAGATCGGCTTCATTTCGCGCGGCGCGCGGGGCTTGCCGCCGCCATCGTCGGGCGGGCCGCCGCCGCCGGGCCGACCGCCCATGCCGCCACCGCCCATACCACCCATGCCGCCGCCGCCCATGCCGCCGCCCATGCCTCCATCCATACCGCCCATGCCGCCCATCTGGGCCAGCGCTGGCGTTGCGATCAGGGCCAGGGCCATCAGCCCCAGCGAAATCTTGCGCATCGTGGTTCCTTCACGTCAATCGATGGGGCGCACCTGCCGGCGTGGTGCCGGGGCAAACCTTGCTGGCAGATGAACGAAGCGGTTTGCCGCGCGTGTGCAACGGCCCGCCGTCAGCTGCCGCGCCCTCTTGCCGCGTGGGGCCAGTGCAGGCAAGGGGCGGTTATGGAGTTGCGCGCCCCCGCCATTTTGTGCGCCGCCCGCCCGCATGGCGAGGTGGGCATGATCGTACGGCTGCTGACCATGCGGCATGGCATGGTGGCGGCCTATGTGGCGGGCGGGCGCGGGCGCGAGATGCGCCCCGTGCTGATACCGGGCAATTCGGTCGAGGCGCAGCTGCGCGCGCGTATTCCCACGCAAATGCCCTCGGCGCGCATCGAGCTGACTGTCAGCCGCGCGCCTTTCCTGACCGAGCCTTTGCCTGCGGCCGCCATCGGCTGGGTGACGGGGCTGGCCGCGGCCGCCTTGCCCGAGGGGCAGGCCTATCCCGCCATCTGCGAGGCGCTGTCGGCCCTGCTGGATGCTGTGTGCCATGCGCCATCGGCGCGCGGCTGGGCGGGCGCATTGCTGGCCTACGAGGCGCTGGTGCTGCGCGAACTGGGCTATGGCGAGGTGTTTGGCGCGGGGATTGACGGGCAAAGACTGCTGCGCCTGGGTGAAAATGGCGATTGGCAGGCCTGGATGAGCGGATTCGAGCGGATTGGCGCTGCGCTTTCGCGCTATGTGCTTGCCGATCGGCGCGGCGATGTTATGGGGGCGCGCATTCGCCTGCACGAGCGCCTGCGCCGCATTGCGGCCCCCTGACGGGCGCGCGCGCGGGCTTTGTTGCGGACCACTCTGGCGCGCCGGCGCGGCGCGTTGGCCAAGCAAGGTTGGAACAGATGAAGATTGCGGTTTTCGCCGGCGACGGCATCGGCCCCGAAGTGACCCGTGAGGCAGTGCGCGTGCTCGAGGCGCTGAACCTGCCCGGCCTCGAACTGGTCGAGGGCGATGTGGGCGGCGCTGCGTACTACAAGCATGGCCATCCGCTGCCCCAGGCAACGCTCGACATCGCGCAAAGCGCCGATGCCATCCTGTTTGGCGCGGTGGGCGATTTCTCGTGCGACCATCTCGAACGCCACCTGCGCCCCGAACAGGCGGTGCTGGGCCTGCGCAAGGCGCTTGAGCTGT
>DATMUT010000234.1:0-8902 GCA_035563755.1 Novosphingobium sp. | reverse complement strand
AGGGCCAACCCCTCGCTCGCGGCCAAGGGGCAGGCGATCGGCATCAGGGCCGAGGCGCTGGGTAAGGCGACCCTGGGGGCAGCGCTGGAGCGCGATGGCCTGCCTCGGGTCGAGGAGCGCATTGATGCGGCCTATCATGCGATCCTGTCTTTCGTTTTGCGCGAACTGAATTTTCCCAGCGCACCGCCCGGTTCGCCCGCCTTGCTGCGCCGGCGCCATGCGCTTGGGCAGATGTGCCTGGCTTATCTGACCGGCGCCTGAAGCCGCTGACACGCGCCGGCAACCGCTATGGCAATTCCCACGCGCCTGCCGTATGGCGCGCGCATCACGCACCGGTGCCCGCGAGGGCTTAATAGGGAACATGGGTGAGGCAGGCTGAAAGGCAGGCCAAATCCTGGGCTGTCCCTGCAACTGTAAGCGATGAGTGCGATGCATGGGGCCCCCGCAAAAGGCGCGTGGGGCGGCCACTGGGTCAGACGCCAAAGCAGGCGGGGCCCGGGAAGGCTTTGCATCGCGCGTTGATCCGCAAGCCAGGAGACCTGCCAGCGCGTGGTCGCTCTTGCTGCGCCCCAGGGGATGGGCACGGCACGGTCTGTCCGTTCGAGCGGCGTTTCCACGTACCCGAGAGGCATCCTGCTTTTCGGGTCGCTGTTCTATGGCTTCTGGAGCGCCCCAATGCGTTGTTGTTTCCTGTTTTCCTCGCTCGCCCTTTGCGCGCCATCGCTTGCGCTGGCCGCCCCCGCCGGGGGCGAGGCTGACCCGCAAGTGATCGTTGTGACCGCCTCTCGCCGCGACCTGCTGGGCCAGGCCGAGACGGCCAGCCAGGGCACCGTTACCCATGCCGAGGTGGCTTTGCGCCCGATCTATCGCCCCGGTCAGTTGCTCGAAAGTGTGCCGGGCCTTGTGGTCACCATTCACTCGGGCGAAGGCAAGGCGCAGCAATATCTCATCCGCGGCTACAATCTCGATCACGGCACCGATTTTGCCAGCTATGTCGACGATATGCCGGTCAATCGCCCCACTAACGCCCATGGGCAGGGGTATTCCGACATCAGCTTCCTGATCCCGCAACTGGTTGCGACCATCGACTACACCAAGGGGCCTTACTATGCGGCCATTGGCGATTTTGGCTCCGTCGCCTCGGCGCATACAGCGCTGCTCGATGACCTGCCGGGGCAAGCTGCCGTCACGGTTGGCACCGATGGCTATCAGAGCCTGTTTGAGGGCGGCACGCTGCATTTGCGCCAGGGCGGGCGCCTGCTGGCCGCGCTCGAACTGGGGCATTATGACGGACCCTGGCAGCCAGCGCAGAACTTTCGCAAGATCAATGCCGTGGCGCGCTATAGCAGAGGCAGCGCCGGCGACGGCTTGTCGATAACCGCCATGGCCTATGCCAGCGAAGGGCGTTTGATGACCGACCAGCCCGCACGCGCTGTCGAGCAAGGCTTGATCGGTCGCTACGGTACGCTTGACCCCAGCGATTACAGCAAGTCACAGCGCTACAGCGTGTCGGCCCATTGGGGCAGGCCGGTGGGGGCGGGGCAGTTGGTGGTCAGCCTGTATGCAATTCATTCAAAAATGGCGCTGTGGAGCAATTTTACCCATTATTTCCAGGACCTTGTGAACGGCGATCAGGAGGAGCAGGATGAAACCCGCACGACCTTGGGCGGCGCAGGTTCCTATGCGCTCAAAACCCGGCTGCTGGGGCGCGAAACGCAGACCATCGTCGGGCTGCAGGCGCGTTATGATGCCGTCTTTGTGGACCGCAAACACACCTTGCTCCGGGATACCGTTCTGGGCACCTGCTATCAGGAGCAGGACGACCCGCCCCTCGATACCATCGCCTATGCCGCGGCAGGCGGCAATTGCACGGCAGACCGGGTCCGCCTGCTGATGCTCTCGCCCTATGTCGAGCAAACCATGCACTGGACGCGCTGGCTGCGAACGGTGGTGGGGCTGCGCGCCGACTACCAATATGCCACCGACCACAACCTTGCCCGCGCGCCCGAGGCAAACGGGGCGGCCGCCCGGCCAGCAAGGGCCAGTGGCAGCCAACTGCTGTTGCAGCCCAAGGCCGGCATTGTGCTGGGGCCGTGGGCCCGCAGCGAGATCTATGTCAGTTGGGGGCAGGGTTTCCATTCGAACGACGTGCGCGGGGTTTTCGGCTTTGATGCGGGCGGTCATTCCAGCGGCACGCGACTGCTGTCGAGGACGAGCGGCATGGAGGTGGGGCTGCGCACGGGCATTGTGCCCCGGCTCAACCTGCAAGTGGCGGTATTCCAGCAGGATTTTTCGTCAGAGTTGGCCTATAATGCCGATATTGGCGCCGACGAGGCCACTGCGCCCAGCCGGCGTCAGGGGCTGGAAATCTCGGGCCAATACCACCCTTTGCCCTGGCTCGAGCTCAACACCGATCTGGCCTTTGCGCGGCCGAGATATCGCTGCGCCGGCAATGGCACTGGCGCCCATGGGTGCGAGAATATCGAGGGCGGCAATTTCATCGCCGATGCGCCGCGCTTTATCTATTCGGCCGGCGTGCTGGTGAACAATCTGGGGCCGTGGTCGGGCGCGCTGCAATGGCGTCGCCTTGGCACCCACTCGCTCACCGATGGGCCGCAATATCCCCAAGATGGCGGTTACTCCGAGTGGAACCTGGATGTGTCTTATGAAGTGAAAGCCGGGCGCTGGAAGGGATGGAAGGGGCAGGTGGGCATCTTCAACCTGTTCAATTCGCGCGACATGGCCGCCAGCTATTATTACACCTCGCGCCTGCCGGGCGAGGCGGCCGCCGGCGTTGCGGGGGGACAGTCGCATCCGCTCGAGCCGCGCTCCTTGCGGTTTACGCTTGGCCACATGTGGTGAGACAGGCCAGCCTTCTCGCCGGAGTCGGTGGCCCGATTGCTGGCGCAAAGCCGCAATGTGGATCGCGGCCCTGTCATCATGGCGCACGACCTTGATAGGTTCCAGCGGGCAACTATAGGTTGATCAGATGAGTGCGGGCCATGCGATCCCCGGGCGGCTTCAAGCGGGTCGGACCGCCAAGGGGATCGCATTGACCAGCCGCCCGCACTCGCCAAACAGATCGGCCCGCAACCGAAAGGGAGAGACCTTGGACTGTGCCACCTATATCCGGCGCGAAACGCTGGTGAGCATTGCGATCAACACCACGCTTACCGCGCTGTTTTTTGCCGTTGTTTTCGGTTTTGTGCGGCCTGTGCCGGTGTGGGGGGCAGGGCACTATGTGCTCGATTTCGGCCCGCAGGCTTTCATGATCGCGCTGATGGCAACGCTGGTGCCCGGCACGCTGGCGCGCAAGGCCCGCCGCAGCGGCAAGGTGGCCCGCTGGCCGGTCGCGCCGGCTTTGCCACAAGGGCTTTGGGCGCGCGCGCTGCTGCTGGCGGTGGGGGCATCGTGTTTGGCGATGGCTGGCGTTGGCGCGCTGATGTGGCTGGCGGGCCTGTCGCAATTGCCGGTAATGCCCGCATTCATGGCCAAGCTGGCTTTTGCCGTGGCCCTGGCGGCGCTGATTACGCCTGCGGGCCTGAAAGCGGCACTGGCCGAATAGGGCGCCCGCAAGGCGTTGCCTGTTCAGGGCAGCGACGGGTCCTGCCCTTTGAACAGGCGCGCGATCAGGCCGCGCAGCCAGATCGCGGCCGGATCGTCCTGTGATCGCACGTGCCAGTGCTGCTGCAACAGGATCGTGGGGGTTTCAAAGGGGGGCTCGATCAGCAGCAGAGGGGTCGTGCGGGCCAGGATGACCGCCACGGCCTTGGGCACCGTGCTGATCAGATCGGACTGGGCGACGAGCAAGGGCACGCTCATGAAATGCGGCGATTTGAGCTGGATCTTGCGCGAATGGCCCATGCTTTTCAGCTTCGCCTCGAACAGTTCCTGACTGCGCCCGCTTTGCGAGACCACAATGTGCCCAAGGCCAAGGAAGGTGTCGAGCGACCAGTGCTGGGCCAGGGCAGGGTGGCCTTCGCGGGCGATGCAGGTGAAAGGGTGCTCGAACAATTGTTCTGCCACGAAGGCCTCGCCCACCAGATCGGGAAAATAGCCCAGCGCAAGATCGACCTCGCCCTGGGCCATCGCCTTTGACAGGTCGGCCGGGGTGAGCGAGCGGCATTCAAGAGTGATGCCGGGCGCCTCGCGCGCGAGGCAGCGCATGAGTTGGGGCAAAAACACCAGTTCGCCAATGTCGCTGGTCGACAGGACAAAACGGCGCTCGGCCACGAGCGGGTCGAATGCGCGTTCGGCAAGGATCTCGCTCTCGATCCCGCTCAGCACGCGCCGCACAGGCTCGCGCAATTGCTCGGCCAGCGGCGTTGGCCGCATGCCGGCCCCGTGGCGCACCAGCAGTTGATCGGCAAAACTGTGCCGCAGCTTGGCCAGCGCAAAGCTCACATTGGGTTGGCTCATGCCCAGCCGGCGGGCGGCAGCGTTCACTCCGCCTTCCTCGAGCAGCGCGTCGAGCACGACCAGCAGGTTGAGGTCGAAGCGGCGATAATCCATGCTCATATCCGTAGAACTGATGTGCGTGATAAAAATAATCTGTCTGACGGATTAGGGCAATCGCACCTATGGTTGACCGCCACAAGCGGGAGAGAAAAATATGGCCAAGTCTGCCTTCCTCAAGAATGTCTGGTACGTTGCCGGTTGGGCAGGCGACCTCGAGCCGGGAAGCCGGGTGGCGCGCACATTCCTGGGGCAGCCGGTGGTGCTGTGGCGCAGCGCAAGCGGTCTGGTGCACGCCCTCGAGGACCGCTGTGTGCATCGCGCCATGCCGCTCTCTCGCGGGCCTGTGGTGGGCGAGGCGATACGTTGCCCCTATCATGGTCTGGAGTTTGGCGGCGACGGCAGGTGCACCCGCATCCCGGCGCAGGACCAGATCCCCGCCACAGCCAGGGTGCCCCGCTATCCTCTGGTCGAGCGGCAGGGCCTGCTATGGATCTGGATGGGCGACCCGGACATGGCCGACGAGGCTTTGGTCCCCGATTACCCCATCCACGAGGATGCGCGCTACGCCTGGCGAAGCTCCTATTTCCACGTCTCGGGCAATTGGCAGTTGCTGGTCGACAATCTGATGGATCTCTCGCACCTGCCATATATTCACGCCAACACCATTGGCGGAAACCCCGAGTTGCACTTTCGCACCAAAACCCAGTCGGAAAAGCTGCCAAATGGTGTGCGCGTCACGCGCAACATGCCCGACTCCGATCCGCCGCCCACCTATGTTGATGCCGCCGGTTTCAAGGGCAAGGTCGATCGCTGGCAGGAGATCGAGTTTGAGCCGGTCATCATCCGCATTCACACCGGCGCTTGCGATGCCGGCACTGGCGCCTGCGAGGGGCAGCGCGATCACGGCTTTTCCATGCGCGGCTTTCACGGCATCACGCCCGAGACCGAGACGACAACCCACTATTTCTGGTCGATGGCGACCAACCTGCTGACCGATGGCATTCCCGACGAGGTCTACGAGCAGACCGCGCGGACGTTTCTTGAGGACATGGAGGTGCTTGAGCTGCAGCAGATTCGCCTGAGCGCCGATCCGGGCAGGCCATTGCTCGATATTGCCAGCGATGTGGGCGGGCGGCACACGCGCCAGTTCATCGCCAAATGTTTCCAGAGGGAGCACCCCGAAGCGGTGTGATCCGCCTGGCCTCACACGGTCGCGGGCAGGCGCCTTGGGCGATGAACATTGTCGCATGCCGCAGTGAGAAGCATTCATTAGGCAGCGAGCGCGTTGGTGACCTATCGCCGAGAGACAGTCCCAACCTCTGCCAAGGAGCGCCGCATGCTTTACAAACCCGCTGGATCCACGCCCTCGCAAGTGGGCCCGGCTGACTGGTTTACCGGGGCGGTGCGGATCGACATGCTCAACGCAGCGCCGGCGCCCGCGCGTCATTCCTGCGCGGCCGTGACCTTCGAGCCGGGCGCGCGCACGGCCTGGCACACCCACCCGCTGGGCCAGACGCTGATCGTGACCGCCGGCTGCGGCTGGACCCAGTGCGAGGGCGAGCCGGTGCAGGTGATCCGCGCCGGCGATGTCATCTGGTGCCCGCCGGGCCACAAGCATTGGCACGGCGCCACCAGCACCACCGGCATGACCCATATTGCCGTTCAGGAAGCGCTGGACGGTGTGCCGGTGGTCTGGCTCGAGCAGGTGGCCGAAGCCGATTACCTCTCCGGCCTGACAGAATGACTTGCTGGCTTTGTGGGCGCGGCCCGCGTTCTGTCAGTTCCTCACGCAAGTGAAGTTGGCGGCGCTGTCTACCGAACCTGCTCCGCGATAGCGCGGCCAGAAGCCGACCTCGCACATGGGCCGCGTGCGGTGCGCATCCTTGTTTGCATCGATGGCGATGGGCCGTTCGGGCGCTCGGCCGGTTTCGACCCAGCGGTCGATCTTGTCGAGGCTGTCATAACGGGCGTTGAACAGGCCAAAGCCGTGGCCAAAGCCGGGGATCACATAAAAGCGCATGAAGGCGTCGAGATTGGCCTTGCCGTGGCGGGCGAGCTGTCGCTCGTAATAGGCCTCGCTGTTGTGCGGGGTGATGAAGTCATCAATGGTGCCATGGGTCAAAATGATCTTGCCGCCCTTGCGGCGAAAGGGTGTGAGGTCAACGTCGGTCACGTCCATGATCCGTCCCGATTGTTGGACGCGGGCTTGCCACGCCGCGGGCTGGAAGGCGAGCGGATCGAACCCGGGCTGGCGGGTAATGACGTATTTTATCGTGCCGGCGCCGGCATTGTAGAGCAGCGGATCGGCCATGGTGGGCGGATTGGCAGGTGCCTGCCGCGAACCGAAAGACGATGGCCCGTGGAACAGCGCGCCTTCGAGCAGGGCCCAGCGCGGAAACACGTTGGAGCCGGCAATCGGGAAGCCTACGCGGAAGGGGGAGGTGATCTTCTCCACGGCCGCAATCTGCGGGTCTGAAAGGCATGCGTCTCCGGTGTCCTTGCCATCGGCGCAGCGCAGCCTGGCCCTGACGGTCGCCATGTTGAACCGCAGGTTGCAGGCCTTCACATTGCTGATGATCCCGTCGCTGGCGCCGTCAAGGCTATCGCAAGCGGCATAGACGGCATCGGTCAGAAGCCTGGTCTTGGCCGGATTGAGCCACCCGGCCCCACCGTTTTCGAAAAGGGCTTTGCCAACGTTCCATGATGCCAGGTGCAGCATGGTCACGTTATAGGCAGGATAATTGGCCACCACGCCGTCATAGTCGGCCGGATAACGCGCCGCGGCATCAAGCGCTTCGTGGCCGCCTTGCGACGCGCCGATGAAGTAGAAGCGCCGGGGCGCTTTGCCATATCGCGCGCTGATTATGGCCATGGCCACGTCATGGGTCTTCTTCACCGATTGCTGGCCGAAATTCAGCAATGCCTCGTCGTTCAGGGCGAAGCTGCCGTCAAAGGCAGCCGTTCCCTTGTGTCCGCCGTCGCTGCCCAGCGTGACATAACCTTGCGCCAGGGGATCGCGTACCGAGTCCGGTTGCAGGGCCACATGCCCCCGCCCGGTGACCAGCACGCCGTCGAAACCGCCGCCGCCGAACTGGACCGCCTTGCGGTTCCATGCGGTCGGGAGGTTGACCTCAAACTCCATCTTGGGCGCATCGGGGGAGGCTGGCAGAACGAAGCCCTTCACTTCGCAGAATTCGCCGTTGGGGTTCGAGGGGCCGGGCAGGACAAGGCTTGCCGTGCTGATTACCGCACCTGTGGTCGGCAGCCCGATTTTGGCAGCAGGTATCGACGTGCCCGCCAGCGCAGAGCACGCGCCGGCGGCTGTGCCGTTAACGGGCGCGGCGGCATGGCTGGCCGTCACGGACAGGACATTGACGCAGGTTGCGACTGTCAGGCTGAAAAAGAGTTTGTTGCGGCCCATTGTACCATCCCCATTTCCCAAATCACCGCCAGTTAGGGCAGCCTTATTTCCCGACTTCGGATACGATCTGGCCGAGAGGTTCGATCGGTCCACCCTGAAGTCACGGCGTTCTGGGTCATAACACACCCGTTGTCGTCGACAAACGGTGGCAGCTGCTCGATCGAGCGCAGTAGACAGCTTTAAATTCCACAGTTTCACAATATTGGCAGTCAGGCATCCCGCAGCAAAGCGGTGTGATGATAGCGGAAATGCGGTCGAGCCGTTGCGGCCGAGGGGGAATGGCTGCCATCAGTCCTGCACACTGCGATGGGCCGCCGACATTGCGGACAGCTGCGTGACCATGTACCAATCGAAGGATGGCAAAAGCTGATAGGTTGGAACGCCTCGACGTTCGTCGTGCAGAACTTGAAGACGAATATAGGGCAGCGCTGATTGACGCCTTGCGCGTTACGGCTTCAGGCAAATGGGGTCTTTTTGATCACAATGCCGACCGCGTGGCGCGCAAGGCTGTGGCCCCCATCATCGCTAATTTGGCTGAAATGGGTGAGGCGGTTGACCAGATGAGGGAGCAGCTCGGCATGCCTCCTTTCGAGCTGCAGCAGGAATTTCTCGCCTCTCGTGGCCCTGTCAGGTCGGATGCGGTGGGCGAACCCAAGCAGGCACAAGCCTGGCTTGATCGGCTGGACGGAGGGAAGGGGGCTTAAATCCCCCCAGCAGAGGCCGATCTCTTCGCCCTGGCATCGAACACGAGTGGCTTTACAATCAATTACGACCACCCCCTGGCATTCGCCGATCCGTAAACGCCCATTGCCCGCTGTCGGCATGGCTTAGACATTGAATGCTATCACGCGCTGTCAATGGCCACGGTGCAGTGCGATCTATGTTGAACACCAATGCATTATATTCCAATGAATTGGCTGCTCAGCCTGGCGTCGCCTTCGCATGGCGCAAGGTCGTTGCTTTTGCAGTCTTTCATCTTGCCTGCACGCTGGCGATGGTGGCTCTGCTGGCCTTCACCCCCGA
>DATMUT010000233.1:0-4889 GCA_035563755.1 Novosphingobium sp. | reverse complement strand
CTCCTCGCTCATCCTGAACCGCGTATGCCCGCCGCAAAAGCGCAGCCTGGTCTTTTCGGTCAAGCAGGCGGGCGTGCCCATTGGCGCGGTGCTTTCGGCGCTGGGGCTGCCCTTGCTCGACGGCAGCGTGGGGTGGCGGGTCACGCTGGCGGTGGCGTCGGCAGGGCCGGTGCTGCTGGCGGCGCATCTGGCCTGGCACCACCGCCATGCGCGGCACGGCTACAAACCGGGCGCCTCGTTCCTGTCGGGCTTTGTGGCCGAACAGAAGCTGGTGTGGAGCATGGGCACCTTGCGGGTGCTGTCGGCACTGGGCCTGCTCTATTCGGCGGTGCAATTGTCGCTCTCGGCCTTTGTCGTGCTCATGCTGGTCGAGAACCATGGCTGGCCGCTGCTCTCGGCCGCGGCCATCAGCGGGCTGTTGCAGGGCTGCGGCGCCGTGGGCCGCGTGACCTGGGGCTGGCTGGCCGACAGGCGCGGCTCGGGCATTGGCATCCTGTCCTTCATTGGCGTGGCCAGCACGGCCGGGCTGGTGGCCTTTCCCTTCCTCGACGCCTTCCCCATGGCGGTGCAGATCGCGCTGCTATGCGCGGTAGGCTTTTGCCTGTCGGGGTGGAACGGCGTTGCCATGGCCGAGATCGCCCGCACCGCGCCGCCGCAGGAAACCGGCCGCGTAATGGGCGGAGCGCTGGTGTATACCTTTATCGGCGTGATGCTGGGGCCAGCCTCTTTCGCGCTCATTTTCGAGCATCTGGGGCGGTATGACACCACCTTTACCGCCATATCGCTGGCCATGGCCGCAGGCGCTCTTGCCAGCGGCGCCATGGCGTGGAGCCGCCATCGGGCCAGAACGCGCAGGACCTGAACCATTGAACGCCACAGAGGTTTCTGCCACCCTTGCTGGCACACAGCAATTTGGCAGGAACCCTGATGGCCGACCTCACCACAAACAGCGCCCAGGACCCGGCCGTCTGGCCCGGGCGCTGCCATTGCGGCACAGTGCGTTTTGAAGCCCGCCTGACCGACGGGCTGCGCACGATCCGGCGCTGCACCTGCTCCTTGTGCAGCATGCGCGGCGCGGTGGCGGTCTCGGCCGAAATGGGCGGCATCCGTGTGCTGCAGGGCCAGGACGCGCTGACCAGCTATCGTTTCAACACCGGCACCGCCGAGCATTTCTTCTGCGCGCGCTGCGGCATCTACACCCATCACCAGCGGCGCTCGAACGTCAACCAGTACGGGGTCAATGTGGCCTGCCTCGAAGGCGTAAACCCTTTCGATTTTGCCGAAGTGCCGGTGTATGACGGTGTAAACCACCCCATCGACATTGGCGCCCCCGCCCGACTGGCCGGCGTCCTGCGCTTCGTCAAACCCTGACGCCGGCACAAAAAGGGCGCGCATGCCCTCAGGGGGGAATGCGCGCCAGCAGGGAGGAACTCACTCACAAAAGTCAGGCCGGATAACGCCCCGGCCCGCCGGCGGTCTGGTTTACGCAGGCGTCAGCACATGATTGCGGCAGGTCATCAACGGCTGCACCTTGGCGGCGAATTCATCGATGCCGGTCAGAAAGTCATCAAAGGTCAGCATGATGCCCTTGGTGCCCGGGATCGAGGCAGCCTCGTCGAGCAGGCCGGCAACCGTGGCATGGCTGCCGATAAAGGTGCCGATGTTGAAGTTGATCGCGCCTTCGGGCAGGTTGATGTGGCGCGAGGTCGAATTGGCGTCGGCGGTGGTGTCCTTGCTGCCCTGGTCGGCCATCCACGCCAGCGCGCCCATGTCGGCGCCGGCCTTGTAGTGTTCCCACTTGGCCATGGCTTCCTCATCGGTCTCGCCCATGATGACCATGCACAGGATATAGGCGCCCACATCGCGGCCGGTCTTCTTGCCCGCCTCGACCAGCTTCTCAACCACCGGCTGGTGCTGATAGGGCTTGTTGATGCCGCCGCAGGTGACGAAATTGTAATCGCCATAGGTGGCGACAAATTCCATGCCGCGATCCGACTGGCCCGCGCCGACGATCTCGATCTTGCCCGAGCTCGGCTGCGGCCCGAGCTTGCAATCGTCCATCTGGAAGTGCTCGCCCTTGAAGTCGGACGAGCCCTTCTCCCACAGGTCCTTCATCACCTGCACATATTCGGACGAGTAGTCGTAGCGGTAACCGAAATAGTCATCGCCCGGCCACATGTTCATCTGGGTGTATTCGCCCTTGGCCCAGCCCGAGACGATATTGACGCCAAAGCGGCCCGGCGCGATCGAGTCCACGGTCACGGCCATGCGCGCCACGATCGCCGGCGGCAGCGTCAGCACCGCGGTCGAGGCGAAGAGCTTGATCTTCGTGGTGACGGCGGCAAGGCCAGCCATCAGCGTGAAGCTCTCCATATTGTAGTCCCAGAACTCGGTCTCGCCGCCAAAACCACGCAGCTTGATCATCGAGAGGGCAAAGTTGAAACCGTGCCCCTCGGCCTTCTGCACGATCTGCTTGTTCAGATCGAAGCTGGGCATGTACTGCGGGGCATTCTTGGAGATCAGCCAGCCATTGTTGCCGATCGGAATGAAAACACCAAGATCCATGAGCGTGCTCCTGTCAGTAGGCTTTGGGTAGGGGGCGATCGAGCCAGCGGCTCGCGCATTCATAGGCGTGGGCAGCGGCCATCAGCGTGCCCTCGGCGCGGGGTGCGCCGATCAGTTGCAGCCCCATCGGCAGGCCGCGCGTATCGAACCCCATGGGGGTGGCCAGCGCCGGCAGGCCCAGATAGGAAATCGTGCGGGTCAGCGCCGAAAGGTCGCCGATCACCTTGTCCATCGCCGCGCCCGATATGGCGCTGGCATCCTCGGCCAGCGGGGTGATGGTGCGCACGGCGGGCGTTGCGATGATGTCGCATTGCGCGAAAGGCCCGGCCAGCATCGCCGCCAGATCGGCGCCGCGCAGCCGCCGCGCCTGCACATAGGTGGTCGCCGGAATGGCCAGCCCGTGCATCAGCCGGTTGCGCACCTGCTCGCCGTAATCGCCGGGCCGCTCGCGCAGCCAGTCGAGGTGCTGGGCTGCCGCCTCGGGCGCCCAGACAAGCGCTGCCATGGCGGCCAGATGCGACTGGTCGGGCAGCTCCACCTCGATCACCCGCGCGCCCAGATCGCGCAGCGTGTCAGCGGCGGCGGCATAGGCGGCGGCGATCTCGGGCGAGAGATCCTCGGTGTAATAGGCCGTCGGCAGGCCGATGGTCAGGCCCTTGAGGTCCTCTCGCAGGGCCGCCTCGTAATCCTGCGCGCCAGCGGTCAGCACGCTCATCAACCGCGCCAGCGAGCGCGAGGAGCGCGCCAGCGGCCCGGCGGTATCAAGGCTTTCGGACAGCGGCATCATTGCGGTGTTGGCCAGCAGGCCATGCGTGGGTTTCAGCCCCGCCACCCCGCAGAAGGCCGAGGGCAAACGCACCGACCCGCCCGTGTCCGAACCCAGCGCGCCGGCCACGATGCGCGCCGCCACAGCCGCGCCCGAACCGGACGAGGAACCGCCCGTGATCGCATCGAGGTTCCACGGATTGCGACAGCGGCCCAGATGGGCGTTGTGCCCGGTGGGGCCCATGGCGAATTCGGCCATGTTGAGCTGGCCGATCTCGATGGCGCCCGCCGCATCCAGGCTGGAGAGCAGCGGGCAGGTTTCGTCGGCCACGAAATCAGCGCGGATCTTCGAGCCGCAGCCGGTGACGCGGCCGGCGCGATAGAACATGTCCTTGTGCGCCAGCGGCACGCCGTGCAGCAGCCCCAGCGGCTGGTTTTGCGCGCGGGCAGCATCGGCGGCACGGGCGGCCGACAGCGCACCCTCGCGGTCGATGCGGACAAAGGCGTTGAGCGGGGTGGATGCCTCGGCGAGGGTCAGGGCGGCCTGCGTGACGGCTTCTGCCGAAATGTCACCTTGGGCGATGTGGTCAGCCAGAGCCACCAGATCGCAAGCGTCGAGCAGGTCGGGGGTTTCGAGCTGATCGGTCATGCGCGCAGCAGCCTTTCGAAACGGCCCGCGGGCTGATCGAAGAAATCACCGGCAGCCTTTGCCGCCGGGCTGGCCTTGGCGCGCGCCAGCAGGGCCAGATCGGCCTGCCAGTGCATGGCCACACGCTCGCCGTCGCCCGGCAGGGCCGGCAAGGCCAGACCTTGCTCCAGCCAGGCCGTGCCTGCGGCCCGCGCATCCAGCTTGCCGGCTTGATCATCATCCATTCGAAACGATCCCCTTGCAGGCGCAGGCCTTCGCACACGCAACACAGAAGCTGCGTCTGGCGGCGGACCGCGTCAATTACTGGAAACGTTTTCAGAGTGCGATGAAGGCGGGTTTGGCGCAACCGTAGTTTAGCGTATTGGCACGTATTGCAGCGCAACATGCCCCACGCCTCGGGGCATGGCGACTCTTACGCAGCGGGCGGGCAGGTACTTTCACGGGCGATGAGCTGATGCGGCATGATGACTTCGCGGCAGGCCCCATCGGCATCAATGGCAAAATCCAGCATCAACCGCATCGCCTGCTCGCCAATCTGGATCGTGGGCAGCGAAACGGTGGTCAGCGACGGATTGCTGAATTCGGAAAAGCGGAAATTGTCGATCCCGATCACGCTGATATCCTGCGGTACGCGCAGCCCGCGTGCGGCAATGGCGTGAATAGCCCCCATCGCCATTTCGTCGTTCTCGCACAGCACCGCCGTAAATGGCGCCCCCCGGTCGAGCAGGGCAAATGCGCCGTGCACACCCGAGGCCAGCGAATAGTCCCCCTCGACCTGCAACTCATCGGGAATGTCGAGTCCCGCGCGGCGCAGGCCCAGACGAAAGCCCCGCTGCCGGTCGCGACTCATGCGCTGGCTGGGCGGCCCCGAGATCGAGGCAATGCGCGTATGCCCCAGCGACGCGATGTG
>DATMUT010000232.1:0-6835 GCA_035563755.1 Novosphingobium sp. | reverse complement strand
CCGAGCCGCAGGGCCCGGCCGCCCGCCACCGGCAATTGCCCGAGGATGCCGCGCAGGCCGCGCGGCTGGGCTGGGTGCTGGCCGATTTGGCGGCTGCGCCTGCGGGCGACGGGCAGGGCGCGATCGATCCTGTGGCGATGGCCGAACTGGCGTTGGCTCTGGCGCTGGTCGACAGCCTGCTGGCGGGCGGCGGCCAACTGGGCGGCGAACGTGTGTCGCGCCACGAGGAGCTGGTCGCCCGTTTCCGCCGGTTGGTCGAGGTGCATTTCCGGCAGGGCTGGGCGGTCGAGCGCTATGCCGCGTCGCTGGCCACCACCGCGCCCACTCTCACACGCGCCTGTCGCGGTGTGCTGGGTCGCGCGCCGGGCGAGGTGGTGCTCGACCGCCTGTTGCTCGAGGCCATGCGCTCGCTGACCTATACCAGCGCCAGCGTCAGCCAGATCGCCGAGGCGCTGGGCTTTGCTGATCCGGCCTATTTTGCGCGCTTTTTCAAGGCGCGCGCCGGCGTTACGGCCAGCGCCTTTCGCGCCGACAGGGGGTGGCTGGGGGCTGTGCCGGGCTAGACAGGGCCGCCGGGCTGCCACAGCGCGTTGAGCGCGGGCAGGAAGTGCCCCCGGTGCGCCTGCGGGATGCGGCCCATCAGTTCCTCCTCGAAAGTGGCGATGATGGCGCGCGCGCGGCCCAGCGCCTCGCGCCCGCGCGGTGTGGTCACGATGGCGATCGATTTGCGGTCGATGGGCGCGCGATCAACCAGCCCGTCGGCTTCGAGTCGGTTGAGCAGGCGCACCATGTTGGCCCGCTGGATGTCGAGCATGCGGCCGATCATGCTGCTGGTCATGTCGGCGCGCCCGTCGATCAGCAGCAGCACCGAGGCATCGGTCACGCGCAGCCCCTGGGTGGCCATGCGCGCGGCCAGTTCGCCCATCATCGCATTGGCGGCGCGGCGCAGCGCATAGCCGGGCAGGGCGGCCAGCGGGTCATCGCAGCGCCGCGAGCCGGGGGCTTGCTGCATATCGCCCGGATTTGCGTTTGTGTCGGCGCTTGCATCCTTTTCGTTCAACTTGTTCCCCTCCCGTTGATCGCTGGTTGACGGCGGCCAGTCTAATGCTATGAGTGATAACAAATCCAGCCCAATCGGCGCGTCGGCCAGCCTGCACCCGGATTTTCCGCGTGAAGCCTGCCACCGGCCCGCCCCATACCGGAAGAGGTTTGCCATGACCGAGCGCACCGAAGAAGAAACCGTTGCCGTCACCATCGAGAACCGCATCGCCTGGGTGAAGTACAACCGCCCCGAGAAGCGCAACTGCATGAGCCCCAAGCTGAACCGCCAGATGGGCAAGGTGCTCGAGGAGCTGGAATTCCGCGAAGACGTCGGCGTGGTCGTGCTGACCGGCGAGGGTTCGGCTTTCTCGGCCGGCATGGACCTGCAGGAATATTTCCGCGAGAACGAGGCCAAGGGCCTGTGGGCCACCCGCAAGGCACAGCGCGAGGCCTATAGCTGGTGGGAGCGTCTGCGCTGGTACGAGAAGCCGACGATCGGCATGATCAACGGCTGGTGCTTTGGCGGCGCCTATGGGCCGCTCTATGCGGTCGACATCGCCATCTCGTCGGACGATGCCAAGTTCGGCCTGTCGGAAATCAACTGGGGCATCCTGCCGGGCGGCGGCGCGTCCAAGGTGGCGCAGGAGCTGATGCCGCTGCGCAAGGCGATGTACCACGCCATGATGGGCGAGAACCTGACCGGCAAGCAGGCCGAGGCCCAGGGCCTGGTGACCGAGAGCGTGCCCGCCGACCAGCTCAAGGCCCGTGTCGTCGAGATCGCCGAGGCGCTGCTCAAGAAGGACGCCAATGCCCTGCGCGCCACCAAGTGGGCGATGCGCCGCATGGTCGAGATGACCTATGAGAACGCCGAGGACTATCTGATCCGCGCGCAGGAAGCGCTGAACGGCTTTGGCGGCCTGGAAGCCCGCAAGGAGGCGACCAAGCAGTTCCTGGACGACAAAACCTTCAAGCCGGGCATCCAGACCTTCGACATCACGAAGATCAGCAAGTAATCCACTAACCGGGAAGAGGGTAGAACAATGGCCAGCGCCCCAGACGGACGCATGCTCGACCATGCCATGATCGCACGCCTGCTGCAGCCCAAGTCGGTTGCGGTGGTGGGCGCCAGTGACAAGCCGGGGGCGCTTGGCGCTACCCTCATCACCAACCTTGATCGCGCCGGGTACACTGGCGCGATCTACCCCATCAATCCCAACCGCGAGAAGATTGGCGAGCGCGCCTGTCTGCCCTCGGTCGACGCCCTGCCCGAGGGTGTGGACGTGGCGGTGCTGGCCATTCCCAAGGCCTTCGTGCTCGACACGGTGCGCGGGCTGGCCGCGCGCAAGGTGGGCAGCGCGATCATCTTCTCGGCCGGTTTTGCCGAGGATGGCGAGGCGGGTCTTGCCGAACAGGCCGAAATCGCCCGCATCGCCGCCGAGGCCGGCATGGTGATCGAGGGGCCGAATTGCCTGGGCATGGTCAATCATGTGCATGGCGTGCCGCTCACTTTCGTTGAAACCGCGATTGTGCCGCCGGCCGGGCGCCGGGCGCTGTCGGTGGTGTCGCAGTCGGGCGCGATGGCGGCGGTGCTGTGCACCACGCTGCTGGCGCGCGATCTGGCCTGCAGCTATTCGGTCAGCACCGGTAATGAGGCGGCGAGCGGCGTTGAGGATTACATCGACTGGATGGTCGACGATGCCGACACGCAGGTCATCGCCATGATCGTCGAGCAGTTCCGCAATCCGGCGCGCTTCCTGGCTGCGGCCGAGCGGGCGCGGGCGGCGGGCAAGCCGATCGTCCTGCTGCACCCGGGCAAGTCGAGCGCGGCGCGCGAGTCGGCCGCCACGCATACGGGCGCCATGGCCGGCGACTACAAGCTGATGCGCGCCAAGGTGGCCCGCACCGGCGTGATCTTCGCCGAGACGCTGCAGGAACTGGGCGACATCGCCGAGATCCTGATCCGTTGCCAGCCGCTGACCGGCACGAGCGCGGCGGTGCTGGGTGAATCCGGTGCTTTCAAGGCCTTGACGCTCGATCTGGCCGAAGAGCTTGAACTGCCGTTGACCGCTCTGCACGATGAGGACAGCCCCGAACTGCGTGCCGCGCTGCCGGGCTTCGTGCCGGTGTCGAACCCGCTCGACATCACCGCGCAGGGCCTGTCGCAGCCGGTGATCTATACGCAGACCTTGGGCGCGCTGCTGGACGATGACCGGGTGGGCGCGGTGCTGGCCGGCATCATCCAGTCCGATCCCATTACCGCCAAGATCAAGGTGCCGGCGATCATCGCCGCGCTGGACGGGCGCACCGTGGCCAAGCCGCTGGTGTTTGCCGGGCTGGACGAGGGCGCCGACATGCCGGCGCATTACATCGCCGACCTGCGCGCTCGCAACATCCCCTGGTTCCCCACCACCGAGCGCGCCTGCCGCGCTCTGGCGGCCCTGTCGAAGCGCGCCGCGCTTGATCTGACCGACGCCTCGCCGGTGCCCGCTGGCGTTGCGGGGCTGGGCGATTATGCCGGCGTCGTGCCCGAATATCTGTGCAAGCAGTTGCTCGGCCCGCTGGGCATCAGCTTCCCCGCTGGCCAGTTCGCGGCCGATGCCGAGGCCGCTGTGGCCGCAGCCGAAGCGGTGGGCTATCCGGTGGCGATGAAGGCGCAGGCGGCGGCGTTGGGCCACAAGTCGGACGCGGGCGGCGTGCTGCTGAACCTGGCTGACGGCGATGCGGTGCGTGCGGCCTTCACGAAAATGTACGCCAATGTCGCGGCCTATGACGCCTCGATTAAGCTCGACGGCGTGCTGATCGAGAAGATGGGTGCGCGCGGTCTGGAAATGATCGTGGGTGCCAAGAACGATCCCGAGTGGGGCCCGGTGGTGCTGGCCGGCTTTGGCGGCGTCACGGCCGAGATCCTGGCTGACGTGGCGCTGATCACGCCCGACCTGTCGGAAGCGGCGATCGTCGAGAAGCTGTACGGCCTGCGCCAGGCTGCGCTGCTCAAGGGCTATCGTGGTTCGCCCGCGCTCGATGTCGCGGCGCTGGCCGCGCTGATCCGCCGGATCAGCGCCGTGCTGCTGGCCGAACCGCGTATTGCCGAGATGGACCTCAACCCCGTCATCCTGCACCCGCAGGGACAGGGCGTCGTGGCGCTCGATGCGCTGATGCTGGTTCAGTAAGGGCAGGGTCTTTTTAGGACGGGCGCGTCGCTAGCTGGCGGCGCGCCCGTTTTTGTGCGTGGCGGGGGCGTTCTCGCGTTCGGCCTGTGGCCGCCGCCCGGTCATGCGCAGATAGAAGCGCGAGAAATAGGACGGGTCGGCAAAGCCCAGTTCGGCGGCCACCTGCGCCACGGTCGCGTTAGTATAGCGCAGCAGGCGTTGCGCCTCGAGCGCGCAGCGCCGGTTGATGAGTTCGAGCGGGCTGCACCCCAGCCGCCGCTGGCACAGGCGGCCCAGCGTGCGCTCGGTGCTGCCCAGCGCCTCGGCATAAAAGGCCAGGGGGCGGTGCTCGCGCAGATGCGTCTCGACCAGATGGCGCAGCAGGGCCAGGCGCCGGTCATCCTCGCTCTCGCGCAGGGGCGCCGCTTCGCCCGGCAGCGAGCGCACCAGCGCCTCGGCCAGCGTGAGCAGCAGGCGCGGGCCAGCCTGCCAGTCCTCGGTCAGCGCCAGCATCTCGTCGGCCAGCACGGCAATGCGCCGCGCGGCGGGCGGCGAAAGCGCGCCATGCCCGCCCGCCGTCAGCAGGCGGCGCATGGGGTCGGCGCCATCGGCCGCGCGGGCGGCAAAATCCTGGCTGAGGGTGAGCACATGGCCGCGCGTGCCCGGCGTGAAGCGGAAGCCATGCACAGCCCCCACCGGAATGGCCACGAAGCCGGGCGGCGCCAGCGTGAAAGCGGCCCCGTCGAGCGTGACGGTGGCCTCGCCCTGCTGCACGATAAGTACCTGTATGCCGCGGTCGTGGCGATGCGGCGTGATTTCCCAGTCGTGCAGCGAGGAACGCACGGCGATCGTCTCGATATGCGCGAAACCGGCGGGGTTTGGGCCGGTGCCTTCGCCGTAGAGGGCAAAGCTGGGAATTGTTGACGTGTTGAGCATGGTGTCGTGATAATACCATCAGAATGACCAGCCAATCCCTTCCCGGCAGGCCGTGTCGCTGTCAATGACAATGCATCAGCACCCGGCCAACACGGGGGCGCAAACCATTCGGGAGACTACCCATGAAAACCCAGGTTGCCATCATTGGCGCGGGGCCTTCGGGCCTGTTGCTGGGCCATCTGCTGCGCGCAGAAGGCATCGACTGCGTCGTGCTCGAGCGCCAGACGGGCGACTATGTGCTGGGCCGCATCCGCGCCGGCGTGCTTGAAAACATCACCGTCAACCTGATGGAGCGCCTTGGCCTCGACGCGCGCCTCAAGGCCGAAGGGCTGGTCGAGGAGGGCTTCAACCTGGCCGATGGCGAGCGGCTGATCCGCATCGATGTCGCCAACCTGACCGGCAAGACCGTGACCGTCTATGGCCAGACCGAGATCACCCGCGACCTGATGGCCGCCGCCCCCGAGCGCGGCCTGCAGGTGATCTATCAGGCCGGCGATGTGGCGGTGCACGATATCGAGAGCGAGGCGCCCTACGTGACCTACACGCAGGACGGCAAGGCCGAGCGGATCGACGCGCGCTTCATCGTGGGCTGCGACGGCTTCCACGGCCCCAGCCGCAAGGCGATCCCCGCGAGCGTTGCCAAGGAATACGAGCGCGTCTATCCCTTTGGCTGGCTGGGCATTCTGGCCGATGTGCCGCCCTGCAACCACGAGCTGATCTACGCCAATCACGAGCGCGGCTTTGCCCTGGCCTCGATGCGCAGCAAGGTGCGCAGCCGCTATTACATCGACGTGCCGCTGACCGAAAAGGTTGAGGACTGGTCGGACGATCGCGTGTGGGACGAACTGGCGATCCGCCTTGGCCCTGATGCCGCCGCCAACATCACCCGCGGCCCCAGCATCGAGAAGTCGATCGCGCCGCTGCGTTCCTATGTGTTCGAGCCGATGCGCCATGGCAGCCTGCTGCTGTGCGGCGATGCCGCCCACATCGTCCCGCCGACCGGCGCCAAGGGGCTGAACCTGGCCGCCAGCGACGTGCATTACGCCGCCGAGGCGCTGACCGGCTTCTTCAAGCGCGCCGACAATGACGCGATCCCCGGTTATTCGGTCAAGGCGCTGGCCCGCGTATGGAAGGCCGAACGCTTCAGTTGGTCGCTGACCAAGCTGATGCACCGCTTCCCCGAGGACGGCCCGTTCGAGCGCGCGATGCAGGTGGCCGAGCTGGACTATATCGCCAACAGCGTGGCGGCACGCACCAGCATTGCCGAAAACTACGTCGGCCTGCCGGTCTGAGGCAAAATGAGGTTGCGAGGGGTAAGGCCTCTCGCAACCTTACAAAAACCCGCGCAAATCGGTCACGAACTGCTCGAACCGGTCGTGGTGCAGCCAGTGGCCGGCGCCGTCATATTCGGCCAGGCGGGCGTTCTGGAAATGCGCCAGTCGCCCATCGGTGGCCGGGCTGGTGGCCCATGAATCGCGGCCATAGAACAGCATCACCGGGCAGGTGACAGCCTCCCACAACTGGTGGATGGCGGCCTGCGGAAAATCCACCACCGGCCAGATGTGCAGGTAGGGGTCGAACTTCCACGACCACGTCCCGTCCTCGTTGCGGGCGACGGCGTGGGTGGTCAGATGCTCGATCTGCTCGTCCGAGAGGCGGGGGTTGGCCTCGCGCATGCGCTCCAGCGCCTCGGCCATCGTTGCATAGCG
>DATMUT010000231.1:0-2278 GCA_035563755.1 Novosphingobium sp. | reverse complement strand
TACTCGCCACCCTGCGCCTGCCGCTTCCGTAAGGGCCCCCTAGCGCAGGCGCGCGATCTCGGCCGAGGCTTCGGCCCCGCGCGCGTCGCGCAGCTGGCCGCAGCGGCGCACCCGCTCGACCACCCGCTCCAGCTCCAGCTCGGCGGTCTTGCCTTTGAGCGCCGGGCCGAAATCGTGCTCGATATCCTCGGCCTTGGCCACCGAGCAGAAGCCGGCCATGACCTGTGGCAGGCGCGAGGCAAAGAAAATGCCGCCGCCCCCTTCGAGCAACTGCCGCAAGTGCCCGCGCACCCAGCCATAGCCCTGCTCGCGCGTGGCGGTGGTGCTGGCAACGGTGGCGATCATCTGCAACTGCTCGCTGGCGCGTAGGCGCTGGTCGCCCGGCCCTTTCAGCACCCAGCGGGCGACATCGCTCCGCCCGCTGGCGGCAATCGCGCGCAGGGCCGCAGGGCGCATCACCGGGTCCTGCGAGGATAGCGCGCGGTCGAGCAGCGCGCGCGCGGCGCGCATCGTGCCGCCCGGCTGGCGGGCCGCATCGCTCAGCCATGCGGCAAAGCCCAGCCCGTACCACGTCGGGTCGAGCGCGCTGTCCTCGCCATTCATCCACGCCCGCGTGGCCTCCGACAGGCGGGAGGCAATCGTGCGATCCTGCGCCGACTGCATCAGTTGGCCAACGATGCGCAGGCGGCGCTGGCTGCGCTCGGGCGCTTCGCCGGCATAGGCGCCCGCGCGCGGATCAAAGCCCACATCGGCCAGCATGGGGCGCATCAGCTCGCCCACAAACCCGCGCCAGGCCGCCAGCGCCCCGCCATCAAGGAACCCGCCTTCCGAGAGCATGGCCAGCCCGCTGGTGGCCGCCTCGAAGGCATAGGAATCGGGGTTGTGCGACATGACCCGCGCCATGTCGGCCATTTGCCCGGCGCTGGCCCGTCCAGCCTGAAACTCGCCCAGCAGCGAATCGGCCAGCGCCTGCGCCTCGCCCGCAGGTAGGCGGTCGGCCGAGGCGATCAGGCGGTCCCACGCGGCGGTGGGCAGGCTGAAGCGGTAATAGCCGGTGCCGCCGGCATTGGGCATGAACACGCCTTGCGCCTGAATGGTCGCGCCCTCGGGGCCAACCATGCGGCACTGGCGCGAGGCGTCATCCCCCGCCCCGCCACCATCCGCGCCCGAGCGCCAGCACATGGGCACCAGCCAGCGCGCCGGCGTTGCCTGCGTGTCGCCCAGCCGGCGATAGCGCGCGAGGGCCACGCGATACTCACCCGCAACGCCGGTGGGCGAGAAGGCCAGCAGCGGCACCCCCTGCTCGTCGACAAAGCTCTTCATCGAGGGCAGGATTTCAGGCGAATGGGCAACCTCTGCCAACGCGGCGAAGAAGTCGGTGCTGGTGGCGTTGCCATAGCGATGCGCGGCCATGTAGCGGCGCACCCCGTCGCGAAAGGCCGTGTCGCCCATATAGGCCGCGATCATGGCCACCACATGCCCGCCCTTGCCATAGGTGATGCGGTCGAAGGCGGCGTCGATCTGGGCGTTGGTCAGGTTGGTCTGGTGGATGGGCCGCCCGGCCGAAAGGGCGTCGATGTCCATCGCCTCGAACCCTTCGGCCAGGGCACCGCCGGCAATATTGAGGTCGGGCCGCCAGGCCTGGCCGATGCGAAAGCCCATCCAGTTGGCAAAGCTTTCGTTCAGCCAGATGTCGTCCCACCATTTGGGCGTGACCAGATCGCCAAACCACTGGTGCGACAGCTCGTGGCCCACCACCATGCCGAACAGGCGGCGCGCGGCGGTGGGGGCGTGATCGTCGAGCACGATCATCGAGTCCATGTAAAGGTCGGCGCCGGCATTCTCCATGGCGCCGGCCATGATCGGCGCGGTGATCTGGTCGAGCTTGGGATAGGGGAAGCTCTGGCCGAAATAATCCTCGAGCAGCGCAAGGATCGGCTTGGTGTTTTCCAGCGCAAAGGTCAGCTTGTCGGCGTTGGGCCGGGGCGAGACGATGCGCAGCGGCAAAGGCATGGCGCGCTGGGCGGTGGCGGGCACCTGCCCCTGCGCCGTGGCGAAAGGCCCCACCATCATGGCCAGCAGATAGGTGGGCAAGGGCGCGGTGGCGGCAAAGCGGTGCACATCGGCGCCGTTTTCGTGCGCCAAACCGGCCTCGGGCGCGTTCGACACCGCCGTCAGCCCGGCAGGCGTGCGCAGCGTTACGGTAAAGGGCTGTTTGTAGCCGGGCTGGTCGAACCCCGGAAAGGCCGAGCGCGCGTCGATCGATTCAAACTGCGTC